>JBDSLN010000026.1:0-7479 GCA_039916365.1 Vicinamibacteria bacterium | reverse complement strand
TCGATTCTGGAACCCGGACCGCGGTAAGGGCTCGTTCGAGGCTTCGAGGTCCGACAGTGATTCTGAGGCCCGGTAGAGTTGGCCGATGAGCGTCGTCGGGCGAGGATGAAATGAAGGAGAACCAGCGCGTCGAGTGGAAGGAGTCGTGGCGCGACGACTGCCTGAAGGTGATCTCGGGTTTCGCGAACGCCGAGGGCGGCACGCTGGTCATCGGCAGGAACGACGCGGGCGACGTGGTTGGGGCGAAGGACGCCCGGAAGCTCCTTGAAGACCTTCCCAACAAGGTCCGCGATATTCTCGGCATCCTGGTCGACGTCAACCTGAAGAAACGCGCGGGCCGCGAGTACCTGGAGATCGTGATCCCGGCCTACACGAACCCCATCAGTTATCGCGGCGAGTTCTACTACCGCAGCGGTTCGACCAATCAGGCCTTGAAGGGCGCGTCGCTGGAGCGTTTCCTCCTGCGCAAGCAGGGGCGCACGTGGGATGGCTCGCCTGCTCCCGGGTATCGCGTCTCCGACCTGTCGCGTCAGGCGCTCAAGACGTTTCGGAACCGAGCCGCGAAGAGCGGCCGTATCCCGGCCGAGTTGCTGACCGAGCCGGACAAGGTTCTTCTCGATAAGCTGCGCCTCTTCGACCGCGGCTACCTGAAGCGCGCGGCCGTGTTGCTCTTCCACGACGAGCCTGACGGTGTGGCGACAGGCGCCTACGTCAAGCTCGGTTACTTTCGAAGCGACTCGGATCTCGAATACCACGATGAGATCACCGGCGACCTCTTCACGCAGGTGGACCACACGATGGAGACGCTGTTGAGGAAGTACCTGCGCGCGGACATCAGGTACGAGGGCGTACAGCGCATTGAGACCTACCCCGTGCCCGAGCTCGCCCTTCGTGAAGCGGTCATCAACGCCATCGCGCACAAAGACTACGGATCGGGGATCCCCATCCAGATCAGCGTCTATAAAGACAAGCTGATGGTTTGGAACCCCGGCCAGTTGCCGCCAGACTGGACGCTGAGCGACTTCACCTCCAAGCACGCCTCAGTGCCGCACAACCCGGATGTGGCGAACGCCTTCTTCCGCGCCGCCCTGCTCGAATCGTGGGGGCGAGGAATCGAGCTGATCCGCGCGGCTTGTCGGAATCAGGGTTCGCCCGAACCGACGTTCCGGTGGGACGGCGGCTTGTGGGTGGAGTTCGCGTTCTTGGGTAGGACTACCCTAGAAACCACCTCGATCGCTACCCTGGAAACTACCCCAATCACTACCCTAGAAAAGATCGTCGCGCTTCTGAGCTCCAAACCCAGCTTGACCAGCCCTCAACTGGCCGCTGAGGTGGGGCTTACGCTCGACGGGGCGAAGTATCACCTGCGTCGATTGCGGGCGGCAGGCATCTTGCGGCATGTGGGGCCGCGCAAGTCTGGTCATTGGGAGGTGCTGGGGAGGAACTCGGTCGGCCGGTCCACCAGTGAAGTCACAGGTCAAGTCACGGGTGAGGTCGCCAGTGAAGTCGCCCGTCGTTGGGGGACCGACACTACGAAGAAAGCCACGGAGAAATCCCGAGACCATCGGAAGGTCTCGAAGTGAGTCCGGTTGGGCAGGCGGAGCGCGTCACTCAGAACCGTGTCGTCGCTCTGTTTCGCGACGAGCTGGGATACCGCCACCTCGGCGACTGGTCTGATCGTGATGGGAACAGCAACATCGACGAACCTCTTCTCACCGCTCACCTGAAGACGGCGGGATACAGCGATGCCGAGATCAGCGCCGCCATCTTCAAGCTGCGCGCCGAAGCCGACAATCCGAACCGCGACCTCTACGCCAACAATCAGGCCGTCCATTCACTCCTTCGCTACGGAGTCGACGTGCAGGTCGAAGCGGGCGCCGCTTCACCGAAGGTTCACCTGATCAACTGGAGCGACCCTTCGGCCAATGATTTCGCCGTCGCAGAGGAAGTCACTTTGCGTGGTCCGCTGGAACGCCGGCCGGATCTGGTGCTGTATCTCAACGGCATCGCGCTGGGCGTGATCGAACTCAAGAACAGCCGCGTCTCGATAGGCGAGGGCATCAGGCAGAACCTTTCCAATCAGCAGCCTGAGTTCAACGAGTGGTTCTTCAGCACGGTTCAACTTGTCTTCGCGGGAAACGATTCAGAAGGCCTGCAGTACGGCACCATCGAAACCCAGGCGAAGGAGTTTCTCCGCTGGAAGGAAGACGAGCAGGACAACGTTCGCATCAAGCTCGACAAATACCTCCTCAAGATGTGCGCGAAGGATCGGTTGCTGGAGTTGGTCCGCGACTTCGTCCTCTTTGACGGTGGCCGCAAGAAGCTGCCGCGAGCGCATCAATACTTCGGGGTCAAGGCCGCTCAAGAGCACGTGCGCGCCTACAAGGGCGGCATCATCTGGCATACCCAGGGCAGCGGGAAGAGCCTGGTGATGGTGCTGCTCGCGAAGTGGATTCTTGAAAACAATCCGAAGGCGCGCGTCGCGATCATCACCGACCGCGATGAACTGGACAAGCAGATTAAAGATGTGTTTCTAGGCGCGGGGGAGACGATCAAGCGGAGCGAGAGCGGTCGGGATCTGTTGTTCCAGCTCAGCCAGCCTCTGCCTCGTCTTCTCTGCTCGCTCGTACACAAGTTCGTTCGGCGGGATCAGGACGACTTCGAAGCGTTTCTCAAGGATCTCGAAGGCCAGCCGAGCAAGACTCTTGGTGAGGTTTTCGTCTTCGTCGATGAGTGTCATCGCAGTCAGAGCGGCAAGCTGCATCGCCTGATGAAGGCCATGATGCCGGATGCCGTGTTCATTGGCTTCACCGGCACGCCGCTCCTCAAGCGGGACAGCCAGACCAGCATGGAAGTCTTCGGCGGCTACATTCACACCTACAAGTTCAGCGAAGGTGTGGAAGACGGCGTGGTGCTGGATCTCGTCTACGAAGCGCGCGACATCGACCAGCGTCTCGGCTCCACGGAGAAGATTGATGCCTGGTTCGACGCGAAGACCAAAGGACTGAACGACTGGCAGAAGGCGGCCCTTCGTGAGAAGTGGGGCACCATGCAGAACGTGCTCAGCTCACGCTCTCGGATGGAGCGCGTGGTCAGCGACATCCTCTTCGACTTCAGCGTGAAGCCTCGCCTCTCCAGTGAGCGCGGCAACGCGATTCTGGTCGCGTCCAGCATCTTCGAAGCCTGCAAGTACTTCGCGTTGTTTCAGAAGACGCCGTTCAAGGGGCGCTGCGCCATCGTCACTTCCTACAACCCGCAGGCAAGGGACGTCACGCTGGAAGAGGTCGGAGCGAACACAGAGTCGGACAGGCAGGTCATCTTCAACACCTACACCGAACTGTTGAAGGGCGTGGACGCCAAGCCGGGAACGACCGCGACTGAAACCTATGAGGATCAGTCCAAGGATCTCTTCAAGAAGTACCCCGCGAAGATGAAGCTGCTGGTGGTCGTCGACAAGCTGCTCACCGGCTTCGACGCGCCGCCTTGCACATACCTCTATATCGACAAGTCCATGCAGGACCACGGGCTCTTTCAGGCCATCTGCCGGACGAATCGTCTGGACGGTGAAGACAAGGAGTTCGGCTACATCGTCGATTACAAGGACCTGTTCAAGAAGGTCGAGAATGCGATTGCCGTCTATGCCGCTTCAGACCTGGATCGGGGCATGGGCGGCGTGGAACCCGATGTTCTGCTTAAGGATCGGCTCCAGCTTGGCAAGGAGCGGCTCGACAACGCGCTCGATGCGCTTGAGCTGTTGTGTGAGCCGGTCGCGCCGCCGCGCGGCGAGCTGGAACACATCCATTTCTTCTGTGGCAACACCGAGATCGCTTCCGATCTTCAGGAACGCGAGCCGCGGCGAGGCGCTCTCTACAAAACGACGGTCGCCCTGGTGCGGGCCTACGCCAACATCGCAGACGAACTGGAACGAGCTGGCTTCAGCGCCGCCCAAGCCGCCCACATCAAGGACCGCCTCAATCATTTCCTGAATGTGCGAGAGGCCGTTCGCCTGGCCAGCAACGAACACCTCGACATGAAGGCCTACGAAGCCGACATGCGTCACTTGATTGACACCTACATTGAGGCCGAGCCATCGCGGACCATTTCGCCATTCGGCGATCTGTCGTTGCTCGACTTAATCGTGAAGAGCGGGATCGCCGCAGCCATCAGTTCGATGCCCGCGGGTGTGAAGGCAAGTGAAGCAGCGGTGGCCGAGGTGATCGAGAACAACGTGCGCAAGACGATCATCAAGGATCAGCTCACAGATCCCGCGTTCTATGACCGGATGTCGCGAGTGTTGGATGAAATCATCGCCGCGCGCAAGGCGAAGGCCATCGACTACGAGGAGTATCTGAAGCGGATCGCTGAACTCGCTAAGAAAGTTCAGGCTGGGCAGGATGCCCAGACTCCGGCGGAGTTGAATACACCGGGTCGTCGCGCGATCTTCAACTGGCTCAAGGCGTGGACCCCCAACGTCGCGGCGGAGCCTGGCGTCGAGGCCTTTGAACGTGCATTGCAGCTCGACGCGGCGATCAAGGCGGAGCGCTCCGATGGTTGGCGTGGATTTCTCCCGAAGGAGCAGGAGATCAAGCAGGCTATCTACAACGTCTTGGGAAGTGCTGACGCCGTCGAGGCGCTCTTCCCGATCATCAAACAGCAGCGAGAGTACTGACGCCTTGACTCAACTCTCCCTGGGCGAAATGACCGTCGAGGTCATCCGCAAGAAGATCAAGAACA
This sequence comes from Vicinamibacteria bacterium, assembly GCA_039916365.1. Lineage (GTDB taxonomy): Bacteria > Acidobacteriota > Vicinamibacteria > Fen-336 > JAGNNV01 > JAGNNV01. The sequence goes on along the minus strand of JBDSLN010000026.1, from coordinate 2,745 downwards.
TTCACCTGAGCGTTCATCCGCCGGGCGGCCGTGTTCGCATCGCCGCGCCCTTTCGCGTGGCGCTGGACACTTTGCGATCGTTTGCCATCGCCAAGCTTGGCTGGATCAGGAAGCAACAGGCGCGGCTGCGGAAGCAGGAGCGAGAAACCCCGCGCGAGTATCTTGATCGCGAGAGCCATTTCGTCTGGGGGACGCGATATCTGCTCCGAGTTGAAGAGCTGAACGCCGCGCCGCGAATTGAACTCGGGATGACGGAGCTTGTCCTTCGCGTTCGTCCAAGAACACCTGCGCGGAAGCGCGCTGAGATTCTGGAGGCTTGGCACCGCGATCAACTGAAGACGGCGGCTGAGCCCCTCTTTAGAAAATGGGAGCCCATCATGGGAGTGAAGGTGGGCAAGCTTTTCACTCAGCGCATGCGGACACGTTGGGGTACCTGCAACACCCGCTCAAGAAGCATTCGCCTGAATACTGAGCTTGTGAAGAAGCCTCGGGAATGCCTGGAGTACGTGGTGGTGCACGAGATGGTTCATCTTCTTGAGCCCAGCCACAACGCTCGCCTCAAGGCCCTGATGAGCCAATACATGACGAACTGGGCAGTCTACCGGCAAATGCTGAATCGTCTACCGGTCCGCCATGAAGATTGGGTCTACTGAACTCCGCGAAGTCTTACGGCGCACTCTCGGTGGCGGGCGCAGGGGCGGCCCATCCTTCCGGACGAAGCAGCCCCAGTTCTCTCGCGAACTTCGCGTAGGTGAATCCCGCGATCACGTCGTAGACGAAGTGGACGGTCATCGCCACGTAGAGCGAGCCGGAGAGCCAGACGAGAGCATGGAAGGCCGCCGCGATGGTTCCGATGGCGAGGACGCTGCGCACGCCCTGAATCGCGTGGGCCAGGGCGAAGGACACGACACTGAGGGCGATCGAAGCACTCGCCGATCCCGTGAGCATCATGAGCAGCGCAGGCAGAACTCCACGCCAGACCAGTTCTTCGGCGATCCCGGCTGCAAGCGACAACGCAATCCACATCCGTCCTTCATGCGGATTGGTGGGAGCGAAGAGGCGCCACGTCGGTTTGTGCTGCTCGACGGAACGGCGCCAGTGAGGCCGGACCAGTCGCAGCGCTATGACCATGAACGCGACGCCGGCTTCCCACGAAACGAGCGAAGGCCATTGCGGCGGAAAGAGCTCAACCTCTTCAACGTAGCCGGTCCCCACGGCTAGCGCGCCCAGAAATAGCTGCGGCATCAGCATGGCCACGAAGCGGTCCTGCAACGGGATTGATGCCATGGCGAGAGCGCTCTCGCGGTTTCGCAGCACGGCCCACGGAACCACCACGCCCACGAAGATGATGAAAATCCATCCGACGAGCGAGACGGGGCCGAGGCTCAAGGCAGGTCTTCTGAAGTAGAGGTGCGATGCAGATGGCTCAAGTCGGACCGATTGTAGGTGCCGGAGGCTGGCACTGCGGACACCAGAAGGTGATCCGGGCATCGAGTCCCTGTTTGCGCCGATCCGCCGCAGCTTGCGCTCGACGTCGACCGAGGCCCGGCCGCTGCGGCGGCTTAGAAGTCGGAAAGAACCTTGGAGAAGGGCTTCGTGATGGCGTCGAACCACGTCTGCGCCATAATTTGGTAGCCGACCGCCTGAGGATGAATGTGGTCCCGGAAAAGCGCGTCGCCGACGAGCCCGGACTTGATGAAGGCGGCATTGAGGTCAACGAGCACGGCGCCTTCCTGCTCGGCCACCTGCCGGACGTAGATGTTCTGTTTGGTCACCCACTCCTGACGAGTTTGGGGTACCCGATCGTCGTAGCCGACGTTCACCGGGGTGATGGTCGCGAGGAATGCGTGGCCGCCATCGCGATTGACTTGTTGGACGATGGAGCGCAGCGAGTCGGTGGTGAAGCACGGCACGTCCTCCAGACTGTCGCAGCGCTGGTCGTTCCAGTCGTTCACGCCGTAGAAGATCAGCGTGAACGCCGGATGGACGCGCGAAAGGCTGGCCCCGAGACGGTCGGCGCCCCTGTCAGAGTTCGTGGCGTCGATGCCTTCATTCGCGACCGATCCCGAACCGAAGTGCGCGCGAAGCATCGCCTGAAGGGTGAGCCGGTAGCCGTTTCCGTCACCGATATCGGGCTCGCCATTCGTGATGCTGTCGCCGAAAGCCATATAGACGTCCGGGCGATTCGAGGAGCCGAGTGGCAGCGTGATGGGAACCATGATGGTCGTCGACGACGGCACGCTGATCGAAGACGTTGTCGGGGGACGGTAGAAGGGAGGCAAGGACGCTGCGGTGACATCGAGGGCCTGCGTGCCTTCCGGGACCTGAAGGATCACCTGGCCGGTCGAGCCGGCCGTTTGTCCTCTGACTCCACCCGCCACGACCTCCGCGTTCGGGATGCGGGTGACTTCGTTCCCGTCCAGGACCTTGTTTCCGTTCTCGTCGAGGAAGGCGACAAACGTGACCGAACGCGTCATCACCGCAGGAGTCGGCTGCGGAGTCGGATTCCCCGTCGGACCCGAAATGCCGCTGCCGCCGCAGGCTGGAAGGAACAAAAGTACGAGGAGTGCGGCAACGAACGCAACGAGCTGTTTCATGAACGGTGGCGGATTCTAGCGTGGGACCGAAGCCCCCGGATCCTCGCCTTGAACCGGCTTCAGCCTTGTTTGGCCCACGGAATCCCAAGGATCGGCATGCCCGCAAGAAGTGTGTCGGAAGTCGCAGCCGACGAACGGATCTTTGGGC
>JBDSLN010000025.1:0-10754 GCA_039916365.1 Vicinamibacteria bacterium | reverse complement strand
GCGCTTCCCCATCTCAAGGCCTCTCGCGGCCAGATCGTGGTCATCGCCTCGGTCGCCGGGCTGACCGGAGTTCCGCTCCGCACCGCCTACTCCGGCAGCAAGCACGCGGTGTTCGGCCTGTTCGAGTCGATGCGCATCGAACTTGAGGAGTTCGGCGTCAGCGTCACCATGATCGCGCCGGACTTCGTGCAGTCGGAGATCCACATGCGTGCCTATGGTCCCGACGGGAAGCCTGTCGGCGACACCACCATCGCCGAGCGGGTGGCCATGCCCGCGGACGAATGCGCCCGATTGATCGTTGGCGCAATGGAGCGACGTCAGCGCATTTTGATCACATCCCTGCGAGGCAAGGCAGGGCGCTTCGCTCGCTTGATCGCGCCGAAGTTCATCGACCGCATCGCCGCCCGCGCCATCCGCCGCGGCGTCTAAAAGGTGGGGCGCTCAGCGTTTCCGCAGAATACGGATCGACGCGATGACGTCGCCTTCGAGGATCCGGTCGACGACCTCCAGACCCGCGACGGTTTTTGCAAACACGGTGTACGTGTGGTCCAGGCGCCAGTTGTCGATCAAATTGATGTAGATCTGCCCATCGCCCGTGTCGTGTCCGCGTGTCGAAATGCCGAACGTCCCGCGGCCGTTGCTGGTCAGGCCGACTTCATCCCTCATGAAGTGGTCCGTAAGCGGATCGAACTCGTCGGCGCCTGGACTGCCCCCCTGGAGAACGAAGTTGGGAACCACGCGGTGGATGGTCAGGCCGTTGTAGGCGCCCTTTTCGGCGAGTTGGACGAAGGTAGCCACGGTGGCGGGCGCTTCGTCGGGAAGAAGCTCAATGGTGACGGTCCCCACGCCCTCCATGGTGAGCACCGCGGAAGCGCCTTCAAGCGAGCGCAGCGTGGACTCCGACGGAAAGGGCTCCGGCTTGTAGATCTTCGTGACGGGCTCCGTCGTTCGACCGATGACGCGAGTGAACGCCCTCGCCACCGCCATCGCAACCACCGGATCACGATCCGCGAGCAGGGGCTTGAGCGCGTCGAGTGGTTTTAGCTGGCCCGCTTCTCCGAAGAGCTCCACCAGCTTTACCCGCGCGTCACGAAGGGAGGATCTTCCACTCGAAGTCAGTCGTTGAATGGCGCTCACGATCTGAGGCGCAGCCCTCGTCACATCAGTCGTTCCCTTGAGTCTGGTCGCCGCAGCTATCAGCAAGCCGGAGTGACTACTCTGAAGCGCACGCAGCGCGTCGGGCAGCGCGGTCAAGGCCGCCGCGGCGACATTGGGATCGGAATCGGAAGCCAGGACGGCAAGAGAGGCGTCGTCATTGATCAGCCGCGCAGCGTTCGCCGCATAGGCACGCACCTGCCAGACGGGATCCCTGGCCAGCAGTGCGACCCGCGGGCGCGCGGAGTCAGGGGCGACTTTCGCGAGTGAGACGAGTGCCTGAGCGCGAAGCCTCCAGCTCGCTCCCTTGTCCACGAGAGGCTCGATCGCTGCGGCGGTGCACTTCTGCGTTCCGAGAAGCTCGACCGCGGCGAGCACGACGTGTCCGCTTGCATCGTCCAGCGCGGCGAGGGCCCGTTCGCAGGTCCCCGCCAGGCGCATCGCCTCGAGACGGACGAGGGGCGACGGGTCCTCGACCCAACGCTTCGATCCGACGACCGCGACTCGACGGACCTGCGGGTCGGCATCCTCCAATGCGATGTCGAACGTCGCTGGGTCTTGATCGCCCGCGCTGTTGAGCGCGAGCAGTGCGAATTGCCGGAGTTCTGAAACTTCGTTCTCCCGAACCGCCTGACGGAGTGCGTCCAATGTGCCCGCACTGGGCTTGACGGCTCTCGCGTTGACTCGAACCCAGGTTTCCAGGCCGCGCGCGGCGCCGGTGCGTGCGGTGACGTTCGCGTCCTTGAGACCGGTGACGAGTACGGCCTCCGAACCCGCGATCAACGGCTTATTGCGGCCGATGGCCTCATAGATAACGGCGCGAACCGAGGCGTCCTTCTCTGCCGCAAGCAGGGACGCGAAATCGAATTGGGCGCTCATTTGCGCAAGCGCGGCCACGGCCTCAAGCCGCAACGCGACATCGCCCGCGTGAGTGAAAGGCGCGACGGAACCAATCAGAGAGGGACGCTCCTGTCGGCCGAGCGCCCGAATCGCTACGCGCTGCACCCTCTTGTCGTCGCTCTTCGTTCCCGCCACGAGGACCGAGACGTCCTCCGATCGCGCGTACTCGGCTTGGAGAACTGCGTAGGACGTTGGACCCTGAAGGGCGAGAAGGAGAGGAAGACTAAGCATGGCGATTATTGCTTCGCCGAGGTCGGCACCGGCGCCGGCGCCGAATCTGACTTCCAGCCAAAGGCGTTCATCATGATGTGAAAGAGTTGCGTGTTCGGGAAGAACCCGTTCACGCGCTCTGAGCCCGGGCCACTCGCGATGGCAGCCACTTCTTCGCCGGTATGCGCATCGTCGACCAGGATGGTCTTCAGACGAATCGGCTGATCCTTCACGCCCGACGCTTTCCATTCGTCGTAGCCCTCCAGAATGCTGCCGCCGTTTCCTTCTCCGCGCGTCCGCAGCCCAAAAGAATGATCGGCCGTGAAGAGGAGCAATGTGTCATCGAGGTTGACGCGCTTCTCCACCTCAGCCACCAGCTTGTCGAAAGCGATCAATCGCTCAAGTCCAGGCTTCGGATCGTTCGTGTGGGCGTCCCACTCGACCATGAGGAAAAATCCCTTGTCGCTCTTCTGAAGTTCATCAAGTGCGCGCAGGGTCGCGCCGTGAACATCCATTTGATCGGCCACCACGATCGGACGCATGCGCGCGGCCGTCGCTTCCTCCAGAGTTGCATAGATCGGCCGCTTGTACTGGGTGGCGAGCGCCTCCAGACTGCTGCCCGCCGCCTGAAGCTGTTTCTCGATGGGCTGACGCCCGGCGCCCAGCAGGACATCGACCCCATCACCAAAACGCGGATTGAAGGCTTGAGGAAAGATCTCGCCCCACTTCCCGCGATCGTTTGAGTGCGCATAGCAGGCGGCCGGCGTCGCGTCCGTGATCGGCTGGTCCGTGACCACGCCTGTCTTCAGTCCATGCTCCTCGGCGTACTCGAGAATGCTCTTTGTCGCCGGCCCATCTTTCTTTCCTCGCACCGCTTCCGGCCCCTGGCTGATCACGCCGTTGTGAGTCTTCACTCCAGTCACGATCGCACTCATCCCACTCGCAGAATCTGCGACGAAGCCGCGCGCAGGTGACGTATCGCTCAGCCCAACATGGGGCCAGGCCTGAACGTGGAGCTGCTGTGGCGCCTGATACGCCAGCCAGCTCGCGGCATTCAGTGAGGGAATCCCACCCGCATCAGCCAGAAAGAGGATGACGTTCTTCGCCCTCTTCGGCTTCGTTTCAGCGTGCGACGGAGCAACGAGAATGGCGAGGAGCGCGGCGCAAACGAAGGATCGCAAGGTCATGAAAATGAGTCTATCCTCGGCGCTTCCAGCCCATCGCCCGCGCGCGAACCAAGGGCTCTCTCACAAGCGAGGTCTCATGCGTCCATTCCGATTTCTCTTCCTGACGACCGCGCTCAGCGCGCTCACTTTCTATCCGCCCATCAGCCGCGCGGCAGAGCAGGGCGAGACCAAGCTGCTCACTCAGCCGGCGATCAGCGCCAGCCACATCGCGTTCATCTATGCGGGCGATCTGTTCGTTTCCGATCTGAATGGCGCGAATGTGCAGCGACTGACGTCCGACGACGGCGTCGAGTCGAATCCAGCCTTTACTCCGAATGGACAGACCATCGCCTTCAGCGCGCAGTACGACGGGAACGTCGATGTGTATTCCGTGCCGGTGACGGGAGGAGCGCCCACCCGTCTGACCTTCCATCCTGGCGCCGACATCGTGCAGGCGGTGACGCCCGATGGCAAGGCGGTACTCTTCACCTCGCAGCGCGCGACGTTCACCGGGCGTTACGCCCAGCTCTTCACCATTCCGATTGAAGGCGGCATGGAAGAGGCCCTTCCGATTCCGAACGCCGCGCGCGCCACCTATTCGCCGGATGGTTCGCGTATCGCATACAACCCGATCGCGCCACGCAACCTGCAATGGAAGATGTATCGGGGCGGCACCACTTCACAGATCTGGTTGTTCAATACGAAGGGCTACGCGATCGAGAAGATTCCGCAGCCGGAGAGCCGCTCGAACGACACGGATCCGATGTGGATCGGCGACACCGTTTTCTTCCGTTCTGACCGCGCGGGCGAGTTCAACGTCTTCGCCTACGACACCAATACCAAACAGGTCCGCCGGGTCACGAAGCATGACGACTTCCCCGTCCTCAACGCGACGTCGGGTGGCGGGCACATCGTCTATGAACAAGCGGGCGTCCTCCACACGCTCGAACCGATTGGCGGCGTGGCAAAGACTCTCTCCATTTCCGTGGCGTCCGACCTTCGCGACACGCGTGTTCGTTACGCCAAAGGCGGGCGCTGGATTCGCGACGCCGCCATTTCGCCCGCGGGCGTGCGCGCCGTGTTTGGCTTTCGTGGCGAGATCGTGACCGTACCGGGTGAAAAGGGTGATGTCCGCAATCTGACCGAGAGTGTTTCGGCTCACGACAAGTCTCCCGCATGGTCGCCGGATGGGCGCTCCATCGCCTGGTTCTCGGATGCGTCCGGCGAATACCAACTCTTCATCGGCAATCAAGATGGCAAGGGCGAACCGCGTCGGATCAAGGTCAGTGGTGAAGGCTTTTACGACGCGCCTCAATGGTCGCCGGACTCCCAGAAAATCGCCTACCTCGACAACTCGCAGAGCGTCTACTGGCTCGACGTGAAGACCGGCCTCTCGAAGAAAGTCGCGTCGCAGCCGATCTACAGCCCGGCATCGCAGATCACCTACGCCTGGTCGCCCGACTCGAAGTGGCTTGCGTACGCCATGGACAACGATGCCGGCATCACTACGGTGTACGCCTACTCCACCGAGCAGGCGAAGTCGTTCACCGTTTCGGACGGATTGAGCGATGTCCGCAGTCCCGCCTTCGATCGCAGCGGCAAGTACCTCTTCTTCCTCGGCTCCACCGACGCGGGTCCGGTGAAGGACTGGTTCGCGCAGTCGAGCGCCGACATGAACGCGACCTACGGCGTCTACATGGCCATCCTCCGCAACGATCTTCCGTCACCTCTGGCGAAGGAGAGCGACGAAGAGAAGGCGGCCGACAAAGAGGCCGACAAGCCTAAGGAAGAAAAGCCGCCGCCCTTACCCAGTGCCTCTCCCACGACCGCCGACGTCAAGAAGCCTGAGAAGGAAGCACCTTTTCGCATCGACTTCGACGGTCTTGAATATCGAATTCTCGATCTGCCCATCACGCCCGCCGATCTTTCGAATCTTCAGACCGGATCAGCTGGCCAAGTCTTCTACCTGAAGACCAACGAGGGCAAGGCCGCGCTGAATCGCTATGACCTCACGACCCGCAAGAACGAAGTCCTGGCCGGCGAAGCGAGCGACTACGTCATCTCGGCCGATGGCAAGAAGATGCTCTACAAAAACGGTTCCAGCTGGTCGATCGTGGGGACCGCAAAGAAACCGGACGCCGGCGAAGGCAAGCTGGCGGTGGACAACATCGAAGTGAAGGTCGATCCGCGCGCCGAGTGGAAGCAGATCTTCGACGAAGCGTGGCGGATCAATCGCGACTACTTCTATGCCCCCAACATGCACGGCGTGAACTGGGCGGCACAGCGTGACAAGTACGCCGCGTTCCTTCGCTACGTCGCGACACGGCCCGATCTCAATCGCCTGATGCAATGGATGGCGAGCGAACTGTCAGTCGGCCATCACAACGTCGGCGGCGGCGACAGTCGCGTCGAAGTGAAGAACGTTCCCGGCGGCGTCCTGGGCGCCGATTTCGAGGTCGCGAACGGTCGCTATCGCATCAAGAAGGTCTTCGGTGGGCTTAACTGGAATCCGCAGCTGCGCGCGCCACTCACCGAACCCGGTGTCAACGGCAAGGCCGGTGAATACCTGCTGGCAGTCAACGGTCGCGACGTGCGTCCGCCCACCAACCTCTACAGCTTCTTTGAGAACACCGCGAACAAGCTCATCGACATCACGCTGGGCGCGACTCCGGATGGTGCGGGCTCACGCATCGTCCAGGTTGTTCCGCTCCCCAATGACGGCGCGCTACGCAATCGCGACTGGGTCGAGAGCAACATCAAGAAGGTCGACAAGGCGACCGGCGGGCGCGTGGCTTATGTGTACGTGCCCAACACGGCGGAGCCCGGGCACGCCTACTTCAAGCGCTACTTCTTCCCCCAAGCGCAGAAGGACGGCATCATCGTCGATGAGCGCTTCAATGGCGGCGGCAACGTGGCCGACTACTACATCGACATTCTGCGCCGTCCCTTCGTGTCCAACTGGGCCATGCGTTACGGGGCCAACCTGAAAACACCGTTCTCAGCCATTCAGGGCCCCAAGACGATGATCATCGACGAGACGGCGGGTTCCGGGGGCGACCTGTTGCCGTGGATGTTCCGAAAGTTCCAGCTCGGCCCGCTCGTCGGCAAGCGGACGTGGGGCGGCCTCGTCGGCATCCTCGGCTTCCCCACTTTGATGGACGGCGGAAGCATCACCGCGCCGAACCTGGCGATCTGGACGCCCGAAGACGGCTGGGTGGTCGAGAACGAAGGCGTGCCACCTGACATCGAGGTCGAACAGACTCCGGCCGACGTCATCGCCGGCCGGGATCCTCAGCTTGAGAAAGCGATAGAAGTGGTGATGGCGGAACTCAAGAAGAATCCGCCGAAGAAGGCGATCCGTCCGCCGTATCCGGTGAGAGGCAAAACCCAGCGCGGCACCATCGTCAAGTAGGGCGTAGGTCTTGAACGGTGACAGACTGGGGGGATGAAATCTCCCTCCAGAGTCTTCGGTCTGCGAAGAGCCATAGCGCTCCTTCTTCTTTGCGCCAGCGCGAGCACGTTCGCCCAGCAAGGCGCCCTGTCCGCCGTCGACAAGCAGAAGCGCATCGATATGGAGAAAGAGCTTCAGTCGATCGCAGTTGTGGACCGCAAGGTCATGATTCCGATGCGGGACGGCGTCCGCCTCGCGACCGACATCTATCGTCCGAGGAACGCGGCCGGCCGTGTGCCCATCGTCTTCTCCCGCACGCCCTACAACTTCAACTTCTGGGACGTGAAGAACGGCGTGCCGTCCGACATGACCCAGGCGATCACTGCGGTGAAGCGCGGTTACGCGCTGGCGATCCAGAACGAGCGCGGCCACTTCTTCTCGGAAGGCAACTACGACATCCTCGGCCCGCCGGTCACGGATGGCTACGACACGCTTGACTGGATGAAGAGCCAGCCCTGGTCGAGCGGCAAGGTCGGCACCACCGGATGTTCTTCCACCGCCGAATGGCAGCTCGCGGTCGCGGCGCAGGGAAATCCCACGCTCGCCGCCATGAATGTTCAGGGCTTTGGCGCGGGCGTGGGTCGCGTCGGCCCTTACTACGAGCAGGGCAACTGGTACCGCGGCGGCGCGGTGCAGATGCTCTTCATTACATGGCTCTACGGCGAGCAGAATCAAGTTCGTCCAATGTTCCCGGCGAACACATCGCGCGAGGATCTGATCCGGGCGTCCAGGTCGTTCGACCTCGCCCAGCAGCTTCCACCCGTCGACTGGGACAAGGCCCTTCGTCACCTCCCCACTCAGGACATTCTCAAAGAAGTTGACGGTCCAAAGGGCGTCTTCGCCGACGCCATGCCGGTCGCCACCGGCGGCCGCATGATTCAGCGCGCTCCCAATGATCCTGCCTGGTACAAGGGCGGCCTCTGGAACGACAGCCAGAAGATCGATCTGCCCGGGCTCTGGTTCATGTCCTGGTACGACGTGTCGGTCGGGCCGAACCTGGCCGCGTACAACCATGTGCGCAAGAACGCGACGGGCGAAAACGCAAATCAGCAGTGGGCCGTGATCGCCCCCGTCGCTCATTGCTCCTACACCCGCGCCACCGCCGACACCGTGGTCGGAGAGCGCAACATGGGCGATGCGCGTCTCGACTACAGCGAGATCGTCTACGGCTTCTTCGATAAGTTCCTCAAGGGCGACAAGGACTCGAAGATCGAGAAGCAGGCCAAGGTCACGTATTTCACGATGGGCAGCAACAAGTGGCAGACTTCCGACACTTGGCCCCCGGCAGGTGCCACCACGCAAACGTACTTCCTGGCCAGCGGCGGCAAAGCCAACACAATGAACGGCGACGGCGTTCTTACCGCGGCCGCGCCCGCCCTTAACAAGCCCGACTCCTTCAGGTATGACCCCATGAATCCAGTGTGGTCTTACGGCGGCAACGTCTGCTGCACCGGCAACGCGGTGCAGGCGGGTTCGTTCGATCAGCGCAGGATGGAATCGCGCAACGACATCCTCGTCTTCACCTCTGAGCCGTTCAAGGAAGGCGTCGAGCTATCCGGTCCGATCACGCCGACGCTCTATGTTTCGTCGGATGCGAAGGACACGGATTTCACGGTCAAGGTGATCGATGTCGACGCCGATGGTGCGGCCTTCAACCTCGATGAGTCGATCCAGCGCATGCGTTATCGCGATGGTTACGACAAACCGAGCGTCTGGATGGAGAAGGACAAGGTCTACAAGGTGACCCTGCAGCCGCTCAACACCAGCAACTACTTTGCAACCGGACACCGCCTGCGTATCGAGGTTTCAAGCAGCAACTTCCCTCGGTTTGATCGCAACCTGAACACCGGCGGCAACAACTACGATGAAGCCAAAGGCACAGTCGCGCATAACTCCCTTCATCACTCAACCCAGTACCCGTCCAGTGTCACGGTCACTGTGGTCAAGACTTTGGCCGCGGGTCGTTAGGGCATGAAGACAGATCTGATCCCGACATCCGCCGTCGGTACAACTGCTGGCGCGTACCTTCGCGGTGGTTGTGGCCCTGAGGACCAGGCTTCTTGCCCCACGTCTGTTCAGGCTGAGAGCCCGAAGAAGTGGCGGATCTTGCCGAGGAGGTCGCTCTGAGCGGACGCGATCCGATGGCGTAGCGCTTCCTCATCCAACTCATGGAGCACGGTGTCAAGCTCCACGCGACGCCGGGCCAGCACCTCCGCCACCTTCTCCGCGAGTTCGGGCTGCGCGCTCATGATCGACTGGAACGATGCCTTGTCGAGGCGGTAGCTCTCCACGTCGGTCAGGGCCACCACGGTGGCATTGCGGGGCGCGCCGGTCATGAGGGACATTTCGCCGAAGAAATTGCCGGCCTTGAGCCTTCCGACTTCATGCTCCCCCCCGCCACTGACGGACACCCGCGCAGACGCTTCGCCGCTGATCATCAGGTAGAGCCAGTGCGCCTCCGCGCCCTGTCGAGTCATGATCTCGCCCTTCGAGAAAGGGGCGTGGCGCAGCCCCGCGGCGAGCCGGTGCCGATCCCCCTCGGGCAGATGGTCGAAAAAATCGACGTGGTTCAGGGCGGCGATCCGGTGCTTCAGTTCCTCTTCCGCCTTGATGGCCTTCCGCTCCGAGGACTGCTCGGTGACGAAGAGCGCGTGAGCGGGGATGGAGAGAGGGATGCTGGCCCGGTTGAGCGCAAAATAGATCCGCGTGCGGACCGCGCTGTCCGTGGGGTCGTCCACCGCGGGATCGTCGAGCCAGTAACGCAGGGCGTAGCTTCCGTAACTTTCGTGGAAGTCCATGAGCACGCACTGCGGAAGGGGATCTGAAGCGACGCAGGGAATGGGGGCGGCGCGCACTGCCTCGTTCACGGTCTCGATGACGTCGGCCGGAGGAAAGCGGTAATCCACCCCGAAATACACCCAGCGGCGCCAGAGAGCGGGCTTTTCGGCCCGCCGGCCCAGGATGGTGAAGGTGTTCCGCACCAGAGTACTGTTGGGAACCACCATGGTCTCCCAGTTTCGGGTCTCCACCCGGGTCGATCGCCATCCCACCTCCTGCACGCGCCCGCTCTTGTCGCCGACCAGGATCCAGTCGCCGACCTCAACCGACCCATCGATTTGCAAGGCCAGGCCGGCCATGACGTTGCCTAGGGTGTCCTGCAGGGCCAGGCCAATCACGGCCGTGATCACGGTTGAGGTGGCGATGATCCCCGACACGTTGACGCCCATCTGCGCGGCCATTCCCACAAGGACGAGGGCATAAGCCGCGACGCTCAGGACCTCCCGAACAATGCGCGGGGATTGTACGCCGAGTCTCGGCAGGATGACGGAGAAGAGCAGAGTCGAGGCGAGGGCGACCAGGCAGAAGGCAAGCAGCGCCTGCGCCGCTCGATGAGCTAGGGCGTACCCTCCAAGGCCCGTGGTCTGCAGGGCGCTGGCGGCCGCGGCGACGCTTAGATGGAGAGCCAGCCAGAGGGTGGCCCACTTCAGGCGCAACGCGCCGGCCGGGGCCGCGACGAGGGTGACGAGAGCGGTCACAACGAAGAAGCTCAGGAGGCCCAGGGAGTGGAGAGCTCGCAACTCGGCCACGGCCGCTCCCCCCAGGCTCAAGTCCATGCGGTCTATTGTACTGATGCTGAGAGCCCAGCCGCCATTGCGGCCCACTCGCCTTCACCGCAGATGCCAGGTGCCGCTGAACGATGGTGTAGGGTCCGCCAATCTCTCCAGGAGCGAAGCACATGAAACATGTAGTGACGATCGCGGCCGCCCTTCTGCTCGGTTCATCGGCCCTTCGGGCCCAGGACCTCCTTCGGGTCGGCAGCGCGACGGCATCTCGCGGAACGAAGGCCAGCGGCCTCATTCACATTCACGACG
>JBDSLN010000024.1:0-2774 GCA_039916365.1 Vicinamibacteria bacterium | reverse complement strand
GTGGACGGAATTCTTGGCCGACTGCGCAACGCCTAAGTCCACGCGATGGCCCAGCCATCCGGTTTCCCAGAAGAAGTCGTCGCCTGCATACGCCGCTACGGTCACATCGCGATCGACCTTGGCGTAGGTGTACTCCCCCCGAAGCCGCGAACTAGTCAGAGATCCAAGCACCAACGACGCCCAGATTCCGTTCTTCTGGTCGGGCGCTTTTCGGTTGCGCGCTCCGTCCACCACCACCTGGATTGGAAAGGGAGCGTCGGTGCGAAGACGAAGGACGATGTCCACCACCTCGTACTCACGCACCGGAGGTCCACCGCTGATGCGGGTGTTCTGCCGGCGGATTTTGCGCTCGAGGTTCTCGAGCTTGTCGAACTTCATGTAAGTGCTGGACAGATCGACGCGTTTTCCCGATCCAAGGCCGAGGTCGAGCGATGCGCCCTTGACCGTGACGCCCCTTCCGAGGCTGGAACCGTCCACTTTCTCGGAGTCTCCGAACACGTGGCTGCCTCTGGAGTAGAGGGCGGACACGCGCGCGGTTGGTTCTCCGGTGGCTCCCTGATGGACGATCCACTCACCCACTCCGCCCTGGATGCGGAGGTCCTTGTCCCAGATCATGTCGGTGGTGCGGAACGGCATGATCATCCGGCCGCCTGTGACCTTGATCGCGGAGGAAACGCTGAGGCCGAGATAGGCGAGATCGAGACGAATGCTGCGCGAATCGTAGTTGTCTCGGATCAGCGCCAGAGGAAGTGCGATGTCCTTGGGCTCAAGGTTGTTGTCCCGCGAATAGTTGACGTCCACCCCGACGCCCATGCGGAGGAGCTGCGTCTCAATCTCAAACCGGGGCCTGAGCTGGAAACGCGTGCGGTTCGCCGCGGTGACGTCGGGCCTTGTGAAGAAGTGACTATTCCATTCCTGGCGGACCAGGAGATCGCCGGTGATGGGAGCCTGCTTTTGCTGCGCTTCCGCGGTGGAAGCCACCACAAAAGCGGCGAACGTCAGGCCTGAGAGAACGCGAACGCCCGGTAGATTCTTCATCGGAGAAGAGTCTACCGGGGAACTTGAACGGCCTTACCGGGAGGTGCGGCTGGTGAACGGCTTTCGCTTGGCTGCGCCGAAGCCCGAGGCGCTGTCGCGACGCGGGCGGGAGTTCGAGACCTCACCACGCGACGCCTCGGCACCTCGCAGCGCTTGCCGACTGTTCGTCGCCGCGGCCTGCGCGAAGCGATCGCCGTCGCCCTTCGGTCGAGGTGCTGGACGTTCCGGGCGATCGATGCGGATGCCGGAACCGATCACCTGGGCGCGCGCGCCTCCGCGGTCGTCATGCTGTTGATTCGCCGCGGGACGCTGTCCACCCTGCGCGCCACGGTAGCTTGCACCTGAACCCGAGCTCGCACCCCGGCCCTGTTCCGATCGGGGGGCGTAGTTGCCCTGTGCACTGCGACCTTGCTCAGACCGACCCGCGTTGCCACCCTGGCCGCCCCGACCCTGCCCGCCGCGGTTCGCCCCGAATCGGCTGTAAGGCTTCGGGCTCGACGAACGTCCGCGGCCCGAGCCTTCTTCACGACGGAACTTCGCGGCTTCGGGCGCATTCGTCTTCATCGCAGCGTAGTCGAAGTCGGGCAGCGTCACGCGCGGCATCCGGCTGCCGATGGCGCGCTCGATGGCGCGCAGAGCGCCTTCTTCTTCAGGCGAGACGAAGGCGAACGCGTCGCCCTGAGACTGATTACGGCCGGTGCGACCGACCCGATGGATGTAATCCTCGTGAGTGGGCGGGATGTCGAAGTTCACGACGTGAGACAAAGACTCGACGTCGATGCCGCGCGCCGCGATGTCGGTCGCGACGAGGACGCTGAACTTGCCCTCCTTGAAGCGACGCAACGTTTCCGTGCGCTGCGACTGCGAGCGATCGCCATGGATGCGTCCCGCGTTGATGCCCATGCGAACCAGGAAGTCGGCGAGACGGTTGGCGCGCGACTTGGTACGCGTGAACACGATCACGCTGCGGATGAGGCCTCGCTTCATCAGCTCCGTCAAAAGGACTGGCTTCAGGTGCTGAGCCACCGGATACGCCGCCTGGGTGATGCCCGAGGCCGGAGCGGACTGACGCTCAACGCTGATGGTGAACGGATCGTGCAGCATCTCGCGCGAAAGCTTGGCGATCTCGGTCGGCATGGTGGCCGAGAAGAACAGGGTCTGACGCTTCGTTGGAAGGTACTTGAGGATGCGGCGGATGTCAGGGAGGAAACCCATGTCGAGCATGCGGTCGGCTTCGTCCATGACCAGCACTTCGAGGTTTTTGAAGTTCGCGTACGAACGGCTCATGTGATCGAGCAGGCGGCCGGGGGTCGCGACGATGATGTCAGTGCCGCGGCGCAGCGCGTGCTCCTGCGCTCCCATTCCAACGCCGCCGTAGATCGCCGCGCTGGAGATGTTCGTGTGGACGGCGAGAGCGTTGAGGTGCTCATCAATCTGTGCGGCGAGTTCGCGCGTCGGAGTGAGGATGAGGGCGCGGATCATGCCCTTCGACGTCACGAGGCGATGAATCAGCGGAAGGCCAAAGGCGGCGCTCTTGCCGCTGCCGGTCATGGCGCAGGCGAGGATGTCGCGTCCTTCGATCGCAGGCGGCATCGCCTGTTCCTGAATTGGGGTGGGGTTCTTGAAACCGAGTTCTTTGATTCCGCGGAGAAGCTCCGGCGAGAATCCGTATTTCGTAAACGGCATAGTTGTTCTGACAGTCCTGACTTTTTGAGGGCTCGCGCCCAGATAAATTG
>JBDSLN010000023.1:0-3315 GCA_039916365.1 Vicinamibacteria bacterium | reverse complement strand
AGCTGGCGGCGAACGGCCCGAGCAACATCACGTTCGGACGAAGCCAGATCCCCGCTCCAATCAAGACACCCATGCTGACGAGTCTCAGGAGCCGCTCACGCTCCGTAGTCTCAGCGCGCAGCACCGGCACCGCCAGCAGAAACGCGAGCAACAACGGAATCTGAGCGATGGCATCGGCCAGGATCAGGTTCGACGTGGCGGCCAGATGGGGCGACACCGCGACCAAAACTCCGGACACGACCGCGGCGCCGAAACCAAATCGCCGCCCGGCAAACGCGAACACGAGAAGGGCGGCGAGCGACGTCAGAACGTCCTGAGAGGCCGCCACGATGGGAAAGCTCCGGCCGAAGGTCGAGTACACGGAGGCGAGGAAGAGCGCGTATCCGGGAGGACGGGAAGCAAGGCCCGTCTTCGACGGGTCCCAGACGCGCGGAAAAAGGACGCCATCACCGCGGAGAATCGCGAGCGCTGAATCATCGTATCGGCGCGCCATGCGCGTCCCATCCTGCTCGGCGGTGTAGAGGAGCGCGATGCCGTCGGCCAAGTACAGACCTCGCACGAGCAGGGCGAGGATGAAGGTGAGAACGCAGGCGGCGATGACCCGCGGGCGCGAAGTCACACCGCGACTCCGGTGCGGCGGAGGCCTTCCACGGTCCGCTGAATCATGACGTGAACGCTGTCCAGCGAGCCACCGACCAGGGCTTCCACCGGAGCGGGCTCGGATGTCTCATCGCAGAGCAAGCACGCAAGATCGTGGGGGCGCAGGCCCCAATATCCGTCTGCCCGCGCGATCTCCAGCGCCTCGGCCACCGGTCGTTCACGAATCGCCATCGGCCGTTTCAGAATCGATACAATCCGCAGCAGCAGGTTGCGATAGGAAATAACCTCGGGACCGACCAGGTCGACGACCTGATGAGGCTCACCATCGTCGTCTGCGATAGCGCCAACGCAGGCGCGCGCGGCGTCCTCCACGGAAATCGGCTGGAGGCGGTAGTGACCATTCCCTGGAATCTCGATGTCGGACGTGTCGGACATCCGTCTAAGAAGCGGCGAAAGAAATTCATCGCCCAGACCAAAGATGTACGAAGGACGGAAGACGGTGACCGGCACGCCGGATCGAAACGCCGCGACCTCGCCCGCCATCTTCGCGAGAAAGTAGGGATTCGTGCAGTGCTCATTCATTCCGTAGTGGGCGATGCCCAGACCACTGAACACAACGGCCCGTCGCACACCCGCTTCGCGCGCGGCGCGGAGGACGTTGCCAAGTCCGGTGGCGTCGGTTCGATCGGCGCCTTTGACACCCGTCGTCACGGCCGCGGTGTAGACCAATCCATCACATCCCGAGAGGGCCGGAACCAGGGATGCGGTCGCCGACGCCTCAAGCGAATTGACCCGCAAAGACGCTCCACCGACGCCGCGAACCAGAGCCTCGCCTTCGTCGGATCGGACGACACCCAGGGCTTCAATGCCACGCTGCACCGCCTGCTCGATCACGTGGCGGCCCACGAAACCGTTTCCCCCAACGATGGCGATCTTGCGGAGCATCAAGGCTCGCGAGGGTATCACTCCAAGTTCCGCACTTTGAAGCCCGAAGTCGCCGGGTAAATCGGTGAATCCTCATGGGTGCGCTAAAATCACGGGTCGCGGCGTGATCGTCGCGACCCTAACCCCGTTTTCGGGCCCGGTTCGAAGGGTTCAATTCCTTCGGAACAGGCCATGATTTACCCCCAAGGAGACTAGAAGTGCGTCCAGTTAAGACTTTTGCGTTTGTCGTTCTCGCCACATTTGTGGCCGTTGCCTGCGGCAAGGGCCCGGCTCAGGCCGCTCTCACCGCGGCGGATAGCGCCGTCGCCAGCGCGCGTGCCGACGGCGAGAAATTCGCCCCCGATCAGTTCAACGCTCTCGCAGGCTCAGTGGCCGCAGCCCACGCCAAGTTCGACAGCGGCGACTACAAGGGCGCCCTTGAGGGAGCCCAGGCCGCGCCCGCGCAGGCTCAGGCCGTGATGCAGGCGGCTGGCGCGAAGAAAACAGAGTTGATGGACACCTGGAAGGCTCTAGAAGGTTCGCTGCCGACGATGGTGGCCGACGTCCAGAAGAAGGTGATGGAACTCGCGAGTGCCAAGAAGCTGCCGGCGGGCCTCGACAAGGCGGGTCTTGACGGCGCGAAGACCTCTCTTGAAGCTGCAACGGCCGCTTGGGCGGAAGCTGGTGACGCGTTCAAGGCGGGCGACATGATGGCGGCCGTCGCCAAGGCGCAGCAGGTGAAGGCCATGGTCGGCGAACTCATGACCAAGCTCGGACTCATGCCCGCGGTCGCAGAAGCCCCCGCGATGCCGGCCACCGAACCCGCGAAGAATTAGTCGTTCCCCTTCGTTTCGAATAGGGACGGTTGCTCGCCAGAGAGTGACCGACTTGGGGCGAGAGGCCTGTCACAGGCTTCTCGCCTTTTTTTCATTCTGTTCCATTAGTCTCCTTCTCCGATGTCCGAAGCGTCCGCAAACGCAGTGAGGCCGAGTGCCTGGTTACGCTTTGGCGTCGAGCCGAGCGAAGAGCGAAGCGCCGCGTGGATGCTTGCGCACTCGGCATTCATGGGGTTCGCCACCGTTTTCTTCGAGACGGCCGCGGCTGCGCTCTTTCTAGGTAAGGCAGGTGCCTCCTCCCTGCCTTCGGTGTACCTAGGCGCCGCCGCTCTCTCGGCCGCCACCGGCTACTGTTACTCGAAGCTCCAGAACAAGCTTTCGTTCTCAAGCCTGATGACGGCCACGATGGTCGGCCTCCTCATCGTGGTCGCTTCCCTGCGCGGTGTGCTTGCCTTTACCCACTGGGCCGGCCTGTTCTTCTTCGCGATGGTTTTCTATCGCGTGCTGTCGATCCTGACTGATCTTGAGTACTGGGCCGTGGCGGGTCGTCTCTACGACCTGCGGCAAGCGAAGCGCCTCTTCGGCTTCATCGGAACGGGCGAAGTGATTGCCCGCATCATCGGCTCTTTCTCCGTCCCGCTGCTCCTCAGAATCGGCGGCGTCCCCAACCTGCTCGTCCTTTCTGCTGTCGGACTCTTGGGCTGCGTCATCGCCCTTCGGCAGGTGCTCCCGATGATTCCCGAGGACGACAGCGGCCCAAAGACTTCCAGTAAGGAGAAGGCGCAGCGGTCGTCGATGGGCTCACTCGCCCGCGACCCTTACCTGCGCTTCGTCCTGATCGTCGCCTTCTGCGGCATTCTCGGCAAGTACCTGGTCGACTTTGCGTTCCTTCAGCAGGTGAAAAGCGGTTTCTCCGACGCGAAGGACGTCGCCTCCTTTTTCGCCCTGTTCTCTG
>JBDSLN010000022.1:0-7306 GCA_039916365.1 Vicinamibacteria bacterium | reverse complement strand
CCGAAGTCGATTTCCATCCGATAGGCAGGCTTGAGCGCGCCGGGCAGCGGTTCGGCCTTCAAAATGGTTCCCACTCGGAGGTCGAGCTTGAGGAACTCATCAAAGGTGGCCACGGACGCGGATCTTAATCGCCCGCCATGGTTCCCGTCAGAAGGGTCGTCGTTGCGATCCGGGCACAGACTGGGTGGCGTTGGAGAGAAACGCTAACGGTCCCTGAGCGGTAGTCCCGCAGTCGCGCGCCCTGAGCGGTAGTGCCTGGGCCGTGTCGCGGTCCCTGAGCGGGAGTCCGTGTGCTTCGTCGTCGAAGGGTCGAAGGGTCGCCTACTACCGCATCTCTGTCGATGTCCGCTCCGGCCGAAGCACCCGGACATTCCCTTCACATCCGGGGGCCTCGATACGTTCTCAATGAACGGCGCGGGTCTCTCGCCCCGCGTTCGCGCAGGTACCGCTCGGCGCCCCTGCGTTCAGGGAACGGTGCTTCGACCTACGCTCGGATCGTGGTAACGCGCCAGCATTGAATCCCGCGGAAGGGAGGCGCCGTCGCCCGTCCTACTTCTTTTGGGGAGGCGCGATCCGATAGCCGCGGCGGTGCCGGACGGTGGCACTTTTGTGATTCACTTCGACGCGCAGCCGATGCTCGCCCGGCTTGAGGTCGTCTTGCGGCACATATCCGATGACGTACTGTGCCGCCAATTCGTCAAGCAGGCCGTCGTAGATCGGAGCGAGGTCCTTGAAGGTGCTGGGGTGGAAGACTTCACCGCCGGTCATCTCCGCGAGTTCCTTCATCAGGATATTCGCCCGCAGACTTGAGCTCGAATTGACCCCCCCGCTTTTGAAGAGAATGGGATAGATGGTGATGGTGCTCGAGCGGATGAGGTCCTTGAGCTCGCTGAAATGGATCAGACTCTTCTGGTCGTCTCCGTCGGTGAAGATCACCATGATCTTGCGGCCCGGATCGTCGGAGATCCGCGAGAGGTACACGGCGATCGAATCGTAGAGCAACGTATCGCCGCCGCTCTTCGCCTTCTGAAGTCGATCGAACAAACCTTGCTGCGCTTCGCTGTTGAAGCGGGACAGACGGATGTCGGAGTCGAAGAAGACCGTGGTCAGTTCACGGGCGCGGGGAATGGACTCGAGAAACTGCGCGGCCGCGTCCTGGGACAGACGCAACACTTCCGCCATACTGCTGCTGGTATCGAAGAGCATGCCCAGGTCGATGGCCGTCGGATCGGGCGCGCCTTCCTGTCCTTCGTCATTGGCTCGCGAGGGATCAAACACCCGAGCGAAGAACTGAATCGGCTGTGGCTTTTCGTCTTCGTAGACCGTGAAGTCGGCGGCACTCAGGTCCTTCAGAAGTTTGCCGTCCACGCCCCGCACGGTGACGGTGAGATTGACCGTACGTGCCTCGGTGGCGAAAGTCAGGGGAACACGAGGCCGAATCGGCGGATCCGGAGGGACCTGCGCTGGCGCCTGAAGGGGAAGCGCCAGACTGAGGATCAGGGCCGTGAGCATGATGACTTCGCCCTAACGAAGGATCTCCACCACGCGCAAAGCCAGGTCGACGCGATTGAACGGAGGCATGACGTAGACGCCCTGCGCAAGATCCTGTCCGGCGCGCAGCGCTTCCTGAGCAATGGAAACGCCTTCGGCTTGCGCCTTCTCGCCCGTGCCTGCCATACGCATGCGTTCGCGGATGTCGTCGGGACTGATCATGCCCGGCACTTCGTTGTGGAGGAACTCGGCGTTCTTGTGCGAGTAGAGCGGCAGGCTTCCGATCAGCACCGGCGTGTTCAGGTACTGAATCGCCTTGAGGAACTTCTCGACCTGACGCGGGTCGTAGACCGGCTGGGTCATGATGTACTCAGCACCCGCCTTCACCTTTTCTTCGAGGCGACGGAGTTCCTTGTCCCAATCCGGCTTCGATGGATCGGCACCACAGCCGATGTGAATGCCCAGCGGAGGACCAATGGGATTGCCAGCCAGATCGCAGCCGCGATTCAGATGGCTGAGGATGCGGATGAGACCGATGGAATCGACGTCGTAGACGGCGGTTGCGTCGGGGTAGTCGCCGAGTTTTGGCGGATCGCCGGTGATGCAGAGGATGTTGCGAAGACCGAGCGCGTAGCAGCCGAGGACATCCGACTGGATGCCCAGAAGGTTGCGGTCGCGACAGGTGTAGTGAAGGATGGTGTCGAGGCCGGTCTGCGCTTGGGTGAGGAGACAGAGCGACTGCGCGCTCATGCGAGCCGAAGCGCGAGGTCCGTCGGCGACGTTGATGGCGTCGACTTCGTTCTCTTTGCACTGGTGCGCCTTCTCGATCACGCGGGAAGGATCGACGCCCTTGGGCGGATCGAGTTCGATCGAGACCACGAACTTCCGCCCCAGCTTGCGCGCGAGCCCGCTTTTGTCGTCCTTGGGAATGGGCGGAAGCGACGGCTTCGCTTGGTCAGCTACGGTGATGGCGTGAGAGGCGGCGCGGACAGGTGCCACCATCCGCAGCGAACGCGCGAGATTCTTGATGTGAGCAGGGGTGGTGCCGCAGCAACCGCCGACCATCCGAGCGCCGGCCTCGATGAAGCGACGGCCGTAGGATGCGATGTACTCAGGCGTGCAGAGATAGACATAGCGACCGTCGACGTAGGCGGGAGCGCCCGCGTTCGGCATGGCCATGATCTTCGCGGTCTTCGCCGCGCTCACCATCCGTTCGACGGTGTGCAGCATCTTGTTCGGACCCTGCGAGCAATTAGCACCGATGAGCTGAACGCCTTCGGCCTCCAAGGCCCCGACGACAGATTCTGGCGACTCGCCAATGACCGTGGCACCTTCATCGGTGAAGGTCAGAGAGACGATGACGGGAAGATCGGAGACCGTGCGGACGGCGGTCAGTGCGGCCTTCGCCATGTCGAGCGAAGGCATGGTTTCGAGCAGGAAGAAGTCGACCCCGCCCTCGTTGAGAGCAGCGGCCTGATCTGTAAACGCCAAGACCGCGTCGGCAAGCGAGATGTGGCCCAGTGGCTCGAGCGGTTTGCCCAGCGGACCCATAGCACCCGCGACCAGAACGTTGTCCCCGGCGGCCTCGCGGGCGATTCGAACACCTTCCCGGTTGATCTTTGAGAGCTGCCCATCGAGCCCGTGTGGTCCAAGCTTGTAGCGGTTGGCACCGTAGGTATTGCTCTCGATGAAATGCGCGCCCGCGTCCACGTACTCGAGATGGACCTGCTTGACCAGGGTCGCGGCGGAGAGATTCAGTTCGTCGAAGCAGCGGTTGACGAAGATGCCACGGTTGTACAACATCGTCCCCATGGCGCCGTCGCCGAGCACCACCCCTTTCTCGACAAGGTCCAGTATCGACGCACGTTTGGTGAGGGTGGAAGGGTCGGAAGCCATCGCGGTCGGAGGTTAACACCGCGATCAGACCGAAGCGGAGTTCCGTGCTCGCCCTGAGCCCCCTCTTGCGGGGCGGCAAAGCCGTCCGGTGAGCTCTTCGCCTTCGCCAGTCTCGTTGTTCTCTATGCGGCTTTTGTCACCAGAGCAGTGGCGACGTCTTTCGTCGAGGTGAGGCCGAACTTCCGCCTGTAGTAACCCGTCCACACGATGCTGATGGGAACGAGGATCGCGCTCGGCAGAAGCCAGACGATCAACGAGAAGCCGCCGAGCCCGAGCCGCTGCGCATTGATGACCAGGAAGGCGGTGAGCGCCGCGGTGGACGCGCCCAGCATGCCGCCCATGTGTCCGAACCACCAGTGCATCTTTTCCTTGTGGGGATTCTTGAGCGATCGCACCTGACCTATCCCCGTGTAGAGACCGAAGGCGCCGAAGACAACGAGCAGGGGAGTTCTAAACGCGACGCCCAGGGCGATGGTGGCGACGCCGGACAGGGCGAGGGTCACCGACACGCCGAAATCGAGCCGATTGTTGTTGGCGCCCAACCCCTTGCTCCGCAGCACGCGGATGCCGTGCCACACCGCGTCGAAGGAGAGGATCGTGATGTAGAAGAGAAAGGCCGATCCGATGCGGACGCTCCGATTCGTCTCGGTGAAGAGTCGATAAAGCGCCAGAGGTCCAGCACTCGCGCACAGACCGCCCATCGCAATCACGAAGACCCAGCCGATACGGCGATGCGCCTTGCCCCCTTTGGGGAGACAGAGAGGAAGGAACAGCGTGAGCAGGGCCGTGATCCCAGCAGAGACGTGGAAGAGGCGAAGGGCATCGGCAAGGGTCATGGGTTTCTCCTGTGGCGCTCAGTCTGGCGATTCGACGCGAAAGACGCATGTGCCGATGGTCATGGTCATCCCACATGACTTCAGGCACAGGTGAGCCCGTGTCTCACTCGCTACAATCGGCACCGATATGCGACACACGCGGATCCTGATGCTGGCCGGACTGATGGTCTGGCTCGTGTCGGGGATCGACATGGCGCGCTCGATGCTGAGTGGCACCGATCGGCTCTCCGCATGGACGCAACTGATTGCGTGGCTTGCGTTCGGCGCGGCCTTTTTTATCGATGCGTGTCGCGTCCGTTTTGGGTTTCCCGCCATGCTCTTCGTGCAGGCTCTGTCAGCGCTGGTGCTGATCTGGATTCCAGGAAGCGACGGCGTTGAAGTCGCCTTGCTGGTCATGGTCGCGGGGCAGCTTCCCTCGGTGATGTCCACCTCCGCCGCCGTTGCGTGGGTGCTGGCTCAGACCGTGCTCGCGTTTTTTCCAGATGCCGGACACGGCAGCGTCACCCGACTCGCCATAAAGGTATTTGGCTATCTCTCGTTTCAGTTGTTCGCGCTGGGTGCTTCGGGATTGGCCGAAAGCGAACGACTCGCGCGCGAGGATCTCGCCGCCGCCAAGGGGCGGCTTGAGGCGATGCAGGAACGTCTTGAGGAAACGACGCGCGAGGCGGAGAGACTTCGCATCGCCAGGGAGCTGCACGACTCACTCGGACATCATCTGACCGCGCTCGGCCTGGATCTCGAACTTGCGCGACATCTGGTAAAGGGGGAGGCGTCGGCTCCGGTGGAGCGGGCGAGGGCGCTGACCTCGTCGCTGATGGCCGATCTGCGATCCGCGGTCACGGAACTGCGCGCCGACTCCGGCCACGACCTGGTCGCGAGGCTGCGAGCGCTTGAACGGCGTGATGGCGCGCCGCGTGTCGACGTGGAGATCGGCGCGACGGTCGGCGAGGTTCCGGCGAACGTCGGGCAAGCCTTCGCGCGCGTGGCGCAGGAGATCGTGACCAACGCAACAAAACATGCGCGGGCGAGTCACGTCCGTCTCGAACTCCGCGCTACCGGCCACGACTGGGTTCTCGCCGGCAAGGACGACGGGAAGGGAAGCGACGTGGTGCGCTCTGGTCACGGTCTCTCCGGCATGCGTGAGCGTGTTGAGGGCCTCGGCGGCTGTCTCAAAATCGAGACGCGCCCGGGCGCTGGTTTCGGCGTCATCGCTTCCGTGCCGATAAATGGGGCGTCTTCATGATCCGCGTGTTGCTGGCCGACGATCACAACCTGGTGCGCCAGGGGATTCGGACTTTGCTCGAGCTGTCGAAGGATTTCGAGATCGTAGGCGAAGCAGGCGATGGCGAGGAGGCTTTGAGCCTGATCGACAAACTCCGTCCGCAGGTTGTTTTGCTTGACGTCCGCATGCCCAGGCTCACGGGCATCGACGTTCTACGCGCGTCGCGCGCGCGCTTCCCCGAGGTCGGCATCATCCTTCTCACGACGTTTGACGAGGATGCAGTGGTCCTGGAAGCGGTGAAGCTCGGCGCGCGCGGCTTCCTCCTGAAAGATGTTTCGCTTGAGCAACTGGAGGGGGCCGTGCGCACGGTGGCTGCCGGCGGGTCGTTGATCCTTCCCGCCGTAACCGAACGAGTGCTGCGCGGCCTGGAGAAAGAGCCGACAAAGTTCGAAAGCGCGGACTTGCCCGATGCGCTGACCCCGCGGGAGCGGGAGGTGTTGCGTCTGATTGCGGCCGGGTTCTCCAATCGCGAGATCGCCGAAGCGTCGGGCACCGCGGAAGGGACGGTGAAGAATCAGGCGTCGAGCATTCTGTCCAAGCTGGGCGTGAGGGATCGCACGCGCGCGGTGCTCAAGGCGCTTGAGCTGGGCGTGATTTAGAAACGATGGAGCTTTCGTTTCTTCGCCTGCCGCCTTCGCCCGACCTGGCCGCCCACGTCGAGAACTTCTGGTTCATGTGCGGCGCGGGCGTCGGCGCCATGCCCGAAGGACATCGCATCCTGCCTGACGGCTGTATGGAGTTCGTTTTTCAATTGGGCAATGCGTTCGAAGAGCGCGGCACCGACGGCCACTGGCGGATTCAAGCGCACCTTTTGCTTGTGGGACAAATGGCGCGTCGAGTCGACATCCGGCCCACTGGAATCATCCATACCGTGGGCGTGCATTTCAGGCCAGCCGGGGTGAACGCCTTTGTCGACGGGGACCTCAGCCGTTTCGCGAATTCCATTCGTCCCCTCGAATCGGAGATTGACCAGGACTTTTCGGCGCTCACTCGCCAGCTGAAAGGCTCGCGGTCACCTCAAAGAAAGGTCGCGATCCTCGAATCGTTTTTGCGCAGGCTGCTGCGCGCGAGCGATCCCCAGATGGCGAAAGCAGCGAACGATCTCGCCGGAGGCTCGGGTGCAGTCGATCTGGCCGGACTCGCCGACGCTTTTCATTTGAGCGGACGACAGTTCCGTCGCCGCTTCGAGTTCGCGGTCGGCCTGCCCCCGAAGCGTTTTAGTAGGCTGGTCCGCTTCCAGCGCGTGTTCGAGCAGCAGCGCGAAGGCGATGCACGTGCCTGGTCTGAAGTCGCACTCGACTGCGGTTACTACGATCAGGCGCACTTCAATCGGGACTTCAAGGCATTCGCCGGAGTTCGTCCGAAAGACATCATGAGAGACGCTGATCCGCTGACGTCTTTCTTCTTGTCCGTTTCGTCCAAGACCGGCCGTTCTCGAAACCGTTAGGGTTCGTTCTCGATGGCGCGGTTGACGCGCCACACGCTTCCAGGAGTTCCCGATGCTTGCCACTTTTGCTCTTGCCCTTCTCGCCGCCGCCGGTCCTGCCGATCTCGCCTTCATGAAGGGCGCCTGGGAAGGAGGCACCGCGACTCTGAAATTCGAGGAGCGCTGGACCGAGGAAGCGGGCGGTTTGATGATGGGGGTGTCGCGCACGCTCAAGGGCGAGCGTGCCGTGGGCTTTGAGTTTCTTCGCGTGGAATTTCGAAGCGACGGAACCTTTTACGTAGCTCAGCCCGGCGGCCGGCCGAAGACCGAGTTCAAGCTGACGGCGTCGGACGGCCGTTCCGCGACGTTCGAGAA
>JBDSLN010000021.1:0-3322 GCA_039916365.1 Vicinamibacteria bacterium | reverse complement strand
CGGTCGAGATTCTCCGCCGGCACCAGGTCCGCGACGACTCCCTGAACTCCAACGCGTACTTCCGAAAGCAGAGTTCGGATCCGTTGATCCGCGACAAGCCGCCCGTACTCGACTATCACAACTTCGGCTTCACCTTCGGCGGGCCCATCATGAAGGACAAGTTCTTCTTCTTCTATTCGCAGGAATGGCGCAACATTTCGAGAGCGCCCGCGAACCTCAGCGCGCTCGTCCCCGATCCGACCTGGCTCACCGATCCGACCAGCACCAACTACGTGGCCCCCGCGCAGCGTGATCCGAATGCGGTCAGGCTCCTCGCCGCCTGGCCGCAGCCCAATGTGGCCGGGGTGAACCGCTACATCAGCAACAGCCCGGCCGATCAGGACACGCGCCAGGAAGTCGTTCGCCTCGACTACACGCTGTCGCAGAAGTGGCGCCTCATGGGCCGCTACACCCATGATCTTTCCAAGACCATCGAGGTCGGTGGCCTGTTCTTCGGCACCGCCGTTCCCAACGTGGCGACCACGCAGACGAAGGTTCCGGGTCAGGTCGCGGTCTTGCAGGCAACGACTTCGATCAACGCGCACACGGTAAACGAGTTCACCTTCCAGTTTTCGAGCAATCAGATCGGCACCACCAATCCAGACGGAACGAGGAACAAGCGCGCCGATTACGGCCTCACCGTTCCCGAGATCTTCAGCAGTAATCCGGGCGGCATCATTCCGTCCATCGCCATCACCGGCCTCACTTCCATAGGCTCGGCTCAGCTCTACAACATCCAGTACCGGAACTTCACCCTGGCCGACAACCTGTCGGCGGTCCGCGGAAATCACTCCCTCAAGATGGGCGTGGTCTCGACCTTCGAGAGCAAGAACGAAAACGCGAACAACGTCACCCAGGGCAGCTTCTCCTTCACCGCGGGCGGCGGACGCACGGCGTTCCAGAACTTCCTCAGTGGCAATGGTGGCGGGCTCTGCGGCGCGGCCTGTACCTACAGCGAGGCGGAAACGGACGTCGTCAACCATCTCCGGTTCAACCGATACGAGGCGTACATCCAGGATTCGTGGCGCGTTCGTCCACGCATCACCCTCGACCTCGGCGTGCGCTACTCGCTTTATCCCTCGCCCACCGACGTGAACAACGTGCTGACGAGCTTTGTTCCAGCACTCTACAACCCGGCAAAGGCCCCCACTTTCTCGAGTGCGGCGGGCACTGCTCTGATCGTCGGCACCGGCGATCCCTTGAACGGCATCGTGGTGGCAGGAACCAGCACCGGCCACGGACGCGGGCTTTTCGCCACCGATAAGGGCAACATCGCTCCGCGCGTCGGCATGACCTGGGATCCGAAGGGCAACGGCGAGAGCCTGGTGCGTGCTGGTTTCGGCATTTACTACGACCAGGCGCTCGTCGGCATCTTCGAGCAGAACGCCTTCACGAACCCCCCCTACGTGAACACGGTTTCGTTCCAGAGCCCGACCTTCTCTGATCCGAAGGCGGGCACCGCCCCTTCCACTCGAGGGGTCCAGAACCTTATTGCCACGAGCGATCCGTTCGAGACGCCGCGCACGATGCAGTGGAATATCGGCATCTCGAAGCGTCTCTACAAGCGGGGGGCGGTGGATCTTGGCTACGTGGGATCCCGCGGCGATCATCTGATCCGCCCCGTCGACATCAACCTACCGCAGCCGCAGGACGTGGTTCGCCTGAACTCAGTCAACCTGGCTCGTCCTTACCAGGGTTTCGGCACAATCAACATGCGTCAGACCACCGCCCGCAGCCGCTACAACGGACTGCTCTTCAACTTCCGCCATGAGGGCGGACGCCAGGGCCTGATCAATGTGTCCTACACGCTTTCCCGCAACAAGACGGATGCGAGCAACGACCGCGACGCCGTCGATCTGCCTCAGAACCCACGCGATCTCGATGCTGAGTACGCGATCGCGCGGACGGACCGCACCCACATCCTGACCTCTAACTTTGTTTACGAACTTCCGTTCTTCCGCGCCTCGAAGGGCCTCGCCAAGGCAGCGCTCGGCGGATGGCAAGTCTCCGGCATCGCGACCTACTCTTCGGGTCCGCCGATTTCGCGCGTGGTCACCGGCAACACCAACGGCAGCCGCCGGGGCATTCGTCCTGACATCGTAAGCGACCCCAGGGCCAACGTCCCTACCAACAATCCGGCGGGTGCCGTCTACTGGTTCAATCCGGCGGCCTTCTCGGTACCGGCGGATGGGACCTACGGCACCAGCCAGCGCGCGATCTTCCGCCTGCCTGGCCGTAAGCAGTGGGACCTGACAGTTTCCAAGAACTGGTATCCGTCATCCAAGACCCGTCTCCAGTTCCGAGCTGACTTCATCAACGCGTTCGACACCGTCCAATTCGCGCCGGGCAATATCCAGAACGTCTGCAACGCAGGAACCGCCGGGGCGTCGTGTGCGGTCGGCGGCGCCGATGCGTTCGGTCAGATCAACGGCACGCGCGCCCCGCGTGAAATCCAGCTCGGGATCAAGTTCTTCTTCAACTAGCCAAAACGTCACATCGCCCCGAGGCTGCGTTCCGTGGCCAGGCTTGCGCGCCCTCGGGGCTTTTTGGGCTGGAACAAAGTCGTCGCCTGCGGGCTCAGCAGTCGAGCTTCAAAGCGGAGCACTGGAACTTCAAGTACGGACGCGACACCATAAAACGGCTCGCGGTAAGCTCGACGAGCTGCGGGCTCTCCACTTCAGCGAGAGTCAACGGGGCGCCCAGAATGAAGTCAGTCCGCTTGATGTCCTCAATCGCCGGATGATCGGCCACGAAGTCTTTGGGGGCGCGCTTGAGCGACGCGCCTCCGGGCGTCCAGCACTCGGTGAGCTTGGGATCTCCTACTGCCGCGCGCCATTTGGGAAGAGACGACGCGATCGCATGACGAAGCGTATGGAGGGCATCGGGCTCTGGATGCCACATGCCTGATCCAAGAAACAAACTTCCGGGCTGCACGTGGACATACATCCCAGGAGCGTGGACATCCTTGCCCGTGCGATGACGAAACTGAATTCCCAAATTCGTCTTGTAGGGCGTCTTGTCCTTGGCGAAGCGAACGTCCTTGTGAACGCGCATGATCGACCCGCCTACTTTGCGGTCGTCGGCCACGAACGCGGGGGAGATCTTTCGAAGCAAGGGCTGCATCGCGCGCACGAACGCCCGGGCCGGCTCACGCACGTCCTCTTCGTAGCGCAGACGGTTCGCTTCAAACCACTCGCGCTCGTTGTTCTCCATCAGCGCTTTGAGGAAGCGCAGGGCCGGACCGAAACCGGTGAACTCGTGGGGCATGCAGAACCTCTGTCCG
>JBDSLN010000020.1:0-6181 GCA_039916365.1 Vicinamibacteria bacterium | reverse complement strand
AGGAACCTTGTGCTTGACCGATAAGGTTGCCAGGAACCGCATAAACCCCCGTCGTCCGTCGGGAGGAGCGTCGTGCCATAATACTTGGCTATGAGCGCGGTCAAGATCGTGGTCGAACAGCACCAAGACGGCTACGTCGCGTATCCCCTCGGGATGAAGGGCGTGCTTGTCGGGCAGGGAGATTCTTTTGAGGAGGCGCTTTCTGACGTGAAGTCTGCGATCCGCTTCCATGTCGAGACATTCGGCGCGGAGTCCTTCGAGTCGGACACGCCCGTGCTTCAGGCCTTTCTGGCCGAAGCGGTTTTGGCCTGATCCCTCCTCTTGGGGAAGTTTCCAGTCGACGCTTCAAAGGAGCGTGTGCTGAGAGCGCTGACTCTTTTGGGCTTCCACTTGGTGCGTGAACGAGAGCACGTAGCGCTCGTTCGAAACAACGCCGACGGAACCCGAACCCCGGCGACGATTCCGAATCATCGGTTGCTGAAGGGCTCAACCCTCCGCGCTATTTGCACGCAGGCCGGCATCGACCGCGAGGAGTTCATCCGCGCGTTGAGGCCTCGTGAAGAATCTCTGAATCCGCTCCGCCGCTCTGAGAGAGGAGCGCTGGCGATGGCCTGCGACGACGAGATCATCCCGCTTCAGGAACGCATCGAATCCGTCGGCAAGGCGACGCGCGGCTACTTAGGCTGCGGTCGTCTGAACCTTGAAACGGAGGCCGGCCCGATCCACGATGTCTTGGAGCGCCAGCCTGACAAATTGAGCCTCGCTGAGTTCCAGAGCACGCGCGAAGCGAGCGGCTCGATCTGGACTGATCGCCTTGCGGCCGCACTCGAGGTCGGACAGATGGGACTTGGAGATGCCCAGCACCCGCGCGAATTCGGCCTGAGACATCTCCTCGCCCTGTCGGTGCGCGAGCAGGAGGTTGGTCAGAGTCTGAGGGCCAACGAGCTTGTCGAGAAACTTCCCGGCATCGACGCCCTTAGTACTCATGCTTTGTGACCGTTTCGAGATCCTTCTCGGCCCGCCGGCTGAGCCGTACGGACCGGATCACGAGAGCATCGTACACCAGGCCGGTGTACATGACGAGTTGAACGGCTCAAAGTTGAAGGGCCCGAACAATCTCCGCATGGATCGGCAGGGTAACGGGCGGACATGTCGGTTCGGGTCCGGACGGCTTTAGCACTGGGGCTTGACGAGGCTTAGGTTCTTATGCCCCGTGCCTCAGACCCTTCCGGGCTACGGCGTGGGCGCCTGGTCGACCAGGCGCGGCCCCTTCACCGGGAACATCCTCTGAAGAGGCACGGCCAGGCGGGCGGCCCACGAGGCGTTGTCGTGGCTCATGCCTGCGAAGGCGAGGGTGTAGACGTTCTCGCCCGGGACGTAGCAGTGCGAGACCAGGGCGTGGCGCATGGCCAGGGTGTGGTGGTAGCCGTCACGGAGATTGGCGTCCCGCTCGAACTGGCTCTTGGAGGCGCCGCTGTCCAGATACAGGAGCGGGCGCGGGTACGGGCAGGATCCACCCTCCACCATGCGCACCATGGCGCGGTTGTCCCACCAGAACGAGGCCGAGAGGCAAGCCGATTTGCCGAAGACCTCCGGGCGGGTCCAGGCGGCAAAAAAGCTGAAGAGGCCGCCCATGGATGCGCCGATCAGGCCGGTGTGCGCGCGTCCTGGAAGGGTGCGATAGGTCGCATCGATCGTTGGCTTGAGGACATCGATCAGAAACTCCAGGTATCGAGGCCCCTGGCCGCCGCCCAGTTCGGCGTCCGCCGTGGGGCTCAGCATCTCGAGGCGTCCCTCGTCGGTTCGCACCGCGACGACCAGGATTTCCTCGATCGCGGCAAGATCGTAGAGCTCGTTGAGCGAGTCGTCCATGCGCCAGCTCGAGCCATCGAACGGATCGTGCGAGGTGGAGAAGAGCGACTGGCCGTCCTGAGCGTAGAGGACGGGATAGCGTTTCTCCGGCAGCTCGCCGTAGCTCGGAGGCAGGAAGACCTCGTAGGTCACGGCGCGGTCCAGCTGCGGTGAAAAAAGCGTCCGCGGTGCCGCCTCTCCGTAGCAGGTCGAACGTTCAAAGTAGGGGACGACGATGGCCGTGCTGCCCGCCTGCACCGCGTAGTCTCGACCGCAGGAATAGCCGACGCCCTCGCGGAACGGCTTGAACTCGATGAGGCCCGCCTCGGTGGTGATCTCGAAGGTGTGCTGGTCGCCCTCCAGGTGCGCGGGCTCAAGGTTCTCCGTCCAGGAGAGCGGCTCAGTGTTGCCGCGTAGAGCCATCCCGCCCTTCCCGCGCGGATAGCGCACCACGATCGTCGTCTTTGTCGTCAAGGGCGTGCCGGCGACCATGGCTCACTCGCTCCAGGGTTTGGCGAGGCGCCTTTCCAAGTGTCAAACGGCCTTTGCCTCATTGAAGTTGGCGTCGCTTGATTCCGGGAACCGCGTCGAATCCCGCGTCGAATGTGGCGATCTCTTTGACGTCGTTGTTCAGCATCACCGCCGCGTGAACTGCGTCGCGGACGCTCAGGCCCCGCTGCGTTCGTACCAGATCACGGGCTCGATCCGTGTCGGCAAGCGATACAGGAAGGACGATGGGGCAGAGCTGGGAAAAAAGGTCGTAGATCTCGACCGCCAAATCGGGGCGCTTGAGCCCAACATAGCGGTACAGGATCTCCTGAAGGACTTCCACACTCGTGCAGATCTCCAGATGACCCGCGCGAGCGGCATCAAGCAGGCGGCGTGATGGATCCCGGTTTGGGTGATCTCGCCCGGCCACGTACATCGGGATATTCGAGTCGACGAAGATCAACCTCGCGAAGCCTCGATTTCCGCGAGCATCTGGTCGATGCCGCCCGTAGGAGCGCCGAGGCTGGCCAGTCGGTCGAGGGGATCGGCCGCGGCGTTGGGCCGCCGAAGAGCATCTTCGATCGCCACCCGCACCCACTCACCCTTCGACTGGCGCTTCCGGGTAGCCGCCTTGCGGATCCTGAGATCGAGAGATGGAGGAATGAGGACCTGCAGACGGTGACTCATATGAGCATGCTAAGTGGAGTGTGAGCTGCCGGTCAAGCCCCGGGCTGCGTCCACACTACTGACGTCCCGCAACGATCTCTTCGCTGAGCGTCCAGAGACGACGGGCGGTCTCGGCATCGCTGCCGTCCTCACGCGGCTTCGCCACATTGCAGTCCACGAAATACTGCCCTGACACTTTCGCGGCATCAGGATGAACGGCAACATAGCACTGGGTGGCCGCACCCTGTTCAATGCTCTTGGTCACCAGAAATCCCGCGATTGTCACGCCCAGGGACATCAGAGGATTCGTATGCCGCCAGAGATTGGTCGCGATGACGCCTGGGTGGAGGGAGTTCGCCGTTCTCTTCGTCCCTTCAAAGCGCCGCGCCAGTTCCTTCGCAAAAAGCAGGTTCGCCATCTTCGATTGACCGTAGGCCTTCCATCCCGCGTAGTCGCGTTCGCCAGACAGGTTCTCGAACTCGATGCCGCCCTTCGGGGCCTGCGTATGCGCCGAGCTGCTGAGCATCACCACACGACCGTCCGCGGCGAGCACATCAAGCAGGCCCGTGACGAGAATGAAGTGTCCGATGTGATTCGTAAAAAACTGAAGCTCGTAGCCGAAGGCCTGCTGAAGTTTCGGCAGGGCCATGATGCCGGCGTTGCAGATGATGGCGTCGAGTTTCCCTCGCTTCAGATGCGCCATCACCGACGTCACGCACGCACGGACGGACGCAGGGTCGGCCAGCTCGCACGCGAAGCCCCTTGTCTTCCCCTCCAAAACTCCAAGCGCCGCGTCAGCCTTCTCGACGGTGCGCGCGGTGCCAAGTACCTCGGTGCCACGCATGGCGAGAACACGGGCGGTTTCGAGGCCGAGCCCGGAGTTGCATCCCGTCACCAGGATTCTTTTACCCGAGAGAGAGACGTCCGCGGTGACGTCCTCCGCGGTGCTTCCGTAGCCGAAACCGCTGGGACCGTTGGGTGCGAAGAGCGAATAGACAGACATCGGAAATCCTCAAACAGCGTGGCAGACGTACTTCACTTCGAGATATTCGTCGATGCCCAGATGCGAGCCCTCGCGACCGATCCCCGATTCCTTCACGCCGCCAAACGGCGCCACTTCCGTAGAGATCATGCCAGTGTTCACGCCGACGATCCCGTATTCCAGCGCTTCGCTCACCCGGAAGACGCGAGCGACATCGCGCGCATAGAAGTAAGCGGCGAGCCCAAATTCAGTGTCGTTCGCCATCTGGATGGCTTCGGCTTCGGTCTTGAATCGGAACAAGGGCGCTACGGGGCCGAAGGTCTCTTCGCGAGCGACCATCATGCCGGGCTGCGCATCGGCCAACACCGTCGGCTCGAAGAAAGTGTGACCCAGCGAGTGACGCTTTCCTCCGGTCAGAACGCGCGCGCCTTTCGACACCGCATCGGCGACATGCGCCTCGACTTTCTTCACTGCGTTCTCATCAATAAGCGGACCCTGATCGACTCCCTTATCGCGACCGTCACCTACAACCAAGGCAGCGACTGCCTTCGTCAGCTTCTCGGCAAACGCATCGTAGACCGAGTCATGAACCAGGATCCGATTGGCGCAGACACAGGTCTGTCCGCTCGCCCGATACTTGGAAGCCATCGCACCCGTGACCGCCGCGTCGAGATCGGCATCCTCGAAAACGATGAACGGTGCGTTGCCGCCCAGCTCCATCGAGACTTTCTTGACGGTGTCCGATGCCTGTTTCATCAAGAGTTTTCCGATGCGCGTGGAGCCGGTAAATGTCAGCTTTCGGACCAGCGGATTGGAGGTCATCTCACCACCGACGGGCTCGGCGTCTCCCGTCACGACATTGAAAACGCCGGCAGGAATGCCCGCACGCTCGGCAAGGACGGCCAGCGCCAGCGCCGACAAGGGCGTCTGCAAGGCGGGCTTCAGCACCATCGTGCATCCAGCCGCCAGCGCGGGACCGGCCTTGCGCGTGATCATGGCCGTGGGAAAGTTCCAGGGCGTGATGGCGGCGCACACGCCGATCGGCTGACGGAGGACATGAATGCGCTTGTCAGCGGTGGTGGCCGGAATGATCTCGCCGTAAACGCGCTTCCCTTCCTCGGCAAACCACTCGATGAAGGACGCGCCGTAGGCGATCTCGCCCTTCGCTTCGGCGAGTGGCTTGCCCTGTTCGCTGGTGAGGATCAGAGCGAGATCGTCCTGATTCGCCATGATCAGATCAAACCAGCGTCGGAGCATCACTGCACGCTCCTTGGCGGGACGCTTCGACCAGGGACCGAAGGCCGCATGCGCGGCGTCGATCGCGCGCTTCGTTTCCACCGCGCCCATGTTGGGCACCATCACGATCTGCTCGCCAGTCGCGGGATTGCGAATCACTCGTACCGCGCCGGAATCAGCACCTCCCCATCGTCCTGCGCTGAATCCCTGGGAGCGCAGCAGAGAGATGTCCTTCAAATCGAAAAGCATCGAAAGATTGTAGACGCGGGCCGATACGGGAGCGAGGAACGCCCGCGATCAGAACGCCGGCGCCAGCAGCACCGCGTTGGCGAAGAGAAGCATGGTGCCTTCGGTATAGGCGCGGTAGTTCGGCTCTTCCGCAAACGCGATGACGTGGCCGCTGCCCAACGACTGATGAATCAGATAGGCCTTCTGCGACAAAGCGGTCTGCGCGTCGTCCCAGACCAGGCCTGAGATGCGGAGCTTGTCCTTCTTCGCATAAAGCGCCACATTGTCGCCCTTGTCAAGCTGAATCGGTGTGAAGATACGACGGCTTTCGACCAGCACGCCCATCTCGAAGTCGGTGCCCGCCGAGAGCCAATGGTCGGGGTCGAGCATCACGCGCAGGTACGAGCCGGGCGTGTTTTCCGGCGCCTCGCGCTCCGGCTGAATGGTCTTGTCGAGATCGAAGGGCTTCGTTGCATCGAATTTCTTCTTGTCCGCATCGGAGGCCGCTGCTTCCTTCTCGGGAGAGCCGTCGCGATTCTCCGTGCGCGTATCGATCAGCGCGACCTTCTCCTTCGCAGCCCAGCGCGACGCTTCCCCGATGGTGATCACGGTTCCGCCTCCGCGCACCCAATCCTTGATGCGCTTGACGCCGTCGTCACCAAGGATCGAATAGTCGGCCGAGGGCATCACGATGACGTCGTAGTTGATGAGGTTGGCGCGGCGGAAAGA
>JBDSLN010000019.1:0-3757 GCA_039916365.1 Vicinamibacteria bacterium | reverse complement strand
TCCAGGCGGCGCGGGCGGCCGGGGTTGGGTTGAGTCGTCGATCATCGATCACTCGGAACTTCTTCTCGACCGTGACGCCGTCCGCGACCAGGCGCGCCGTGTACTCACCGGGAAGCACCAGCGCCCCCGAAATGGGGCGGGCGCGCTCAGCGTCCATGTAACGGTAGGTCTGAGCGGGAAGCCCGGGATGGCGAAGATTCCAGACAACTCGATTGACGCCCTGGTTCTTCGTGGGCTCGACCGTCGCCACTTCAACGCCCGCGGCATCGTGGATGGTCAGGGCGATCGACGCGGGATTCGCGGCCTTGAGCCAGTAGTCGATGATCGCGCCATTCGGGGGATTCTCACCGCGGAAGATCAGGTCGCCCGCATGAGCCTTGGGATTCGTGAGCCGGACTTCCTCGGCCTCTTCAATCGTGAAGATGTGCGCGGCCTTGGCGCGAACCTCGGCCGAGAGTTCCTGCAGGGCGTGCACGTTGTCGAGAATCCAGATGCCACGGTTGTGGGTGGCGAGGACGAGATCGTTGTCGCGAGGATGAATGACGAGATCGTAGAACGCCATCCGCGGCATGTTGTTCTTCAGTTCCGACCAGTGCTTCCCGCCGTCGAAGGTGAGGAAGAGGCCGAACTCGGACCCGAGGTAGAGCAGGTTCGGATTCTTCGGATCCTCGCGCAGGGTATGGAGCGAGCGATTCTTCGGCAGGTCGCCCTCGATGGAGGCCCAGGTCTGCCCGTTGTCCATGGACTTGAAGACGTAGTTCGCGTCGTCGCCGTTGCGATGATTGTCGGCGACGAAGTAGATGAGGCCGGCGATGTGGCGCGAGGCCTCGATCCCGGCGATCCACGACGACTTCGGCAGGCCGGTCACCTTCGAAGCGACGTTCGTGAAGGTGGCGCCCTCGTTGGTCGAGACCTGCAGGTTGCCGTCATCCGTGCCCGCGTAGATCCAGCCCTTGCGCAGCGGCGATTCGGCAAGTGCGGTCAGGGTCGCGTAGTACGGAACGCCGTCGTCGAGAGACAGGGTGCGCTCGTTGGGGGTCTGACCCATGAGCTTCAAGGTGCGACGATCGACGCCGGTGGAAAGGTCGCCGAGGTCCGTCCAGGACTCGCCGCGATCACGCGACCGGAAGAGGTGGCGCATCCCGGCGTACAGCGTCTTCGTGTCGTGGGGCGACATCACGATGGGCGCGTCCCAGTTCGCGGGATACGTGAAGTCGCCGACCAGCGGCTTGGGCGGACCCCAGTTGCCCAGCTTCGGCGCTTCACCGAGAGGATTGTTCCAGGGCCGGATGACGCGGCCTTCCCGCGTCTTGAAGTTGAAGCGATTGAGCGTGAGGTACTGGCCGTTCGAGTAGACCTCGCGGCCGTCGGGCTCGGGCACGGAGAAGAACCCATCGCCGCCGTTGGTGCGGATCCAGTCTTCGTTGAGGATGCCCCACGCGTACGGTGTCGCCGACGGTCCCGCCCAGCTTCCGTTGTCCTGCAGGCCTCCGTAGACCCAGAAGGGCCGCTGCATGTCGACGGCCACGCGGTACCACTGGCTCACCGGCAGCGACGAAACATAGAGCCACTTGAGGCCGCGGTCGTAGCTGATGCCTACGCCCCCGTCATCGGCCTTGATGAGATGACGCGAGTCCTTCGGGTCGACCCAGACGTAGCGATCATCACCATGGAGCGACTGGGGAGGCGCCTTGAATGTCTTGCCTCCATCGTCCGAGAAGCTGAAGGGATTCTCCATGTAAACGCGCTGATCGTCGGAGGGATCGACCATGATCTGGCTGCCGTAGGTCGGGCGAGGATTCCAGTTGCTCATGTGCTTCCACGACTCGCCCTTGTCGTCGGACCGAAACACTCCCGCCTCGTAGACCGCGTACTCGGTGGACGCGTTGTAGCCCGAGCCTTGCTCGATGCAGACGTAGACGATGCGCGGATCTTTGCGGTAGATCGAGATGCCGATGCGGCCGTACTCGCCGCCCGGCAGGCCGTTCGTCAGCTTGCGGAACGTCTCGCCGCCGTCCGAGGACTTCCACAGCGCCGCTCCGGGGCCTCCGCCGTGAAAACCATAGGCCGCGCGCCGTCGCTGATGAGACGCGGCATAGACGATCGACGGATCGCCCGGATCGACCGCAACGTCGACAACTCCCGTGTCCTCATCGACGAACAGCGTGTTGCGCCACGTCTTGCCGCCATCGCTGGTCTTGAAGAGGCCGCGCTCCTTGCTGGGCGCGAAGAGGTTGCCCATCGCGGCGACCCAGACGATGTCGGGATTCGAGGGATGAGTGGCGATGCGACCGATATGACGGGAATCGCGGAGACCCACGTTCGTCCACGACTTTCCTGCATCGATGCTCTTGTAGATCCCATCGCCCCACGAGGCACTCTGCCGATTCGCGCGCTCGCCCGTGCCCACCCAGAGGATGTCGGGGTTCGGCTGAAAGATCGTGATCGTGCCCACCGCGTGGGTCGCCTCGTTCTCGAAGACGGGCGCCCAGGTCGTCCCGTTGTCCTTCGTGCGCCAGATGCCGCCGGTGGCGGTCGCGGCATAGATGATGTACGGGTCCTTCTCGACCACCGCGATGTCCACGGTGCGGCCGCTCATGTTCGCGGGACCGATGGTCCGCAGCTTCAACGCCGCGAGCTCGGACGGCGTCTGAGCGGCAACAAGCGAAGAAAGAAGAAGCGCCGCACCGAGGGAGGGAATCATGAGTCTCTTCATGGCGGCAGACTACCGCAGGTTCTTCGGGTCGGCAGGCATGCCGCACGCTCGGAAAGGCGCTTCCACGAGAGCCCGGGTCAGATCCTGGCCTTCCACCCCTTTGCCACGACATCGTAGTGGATGCGAGCAATCTTCAGCGTGACCTCTTCGACTTTGCCGCCCTTGCGCTCGAGCAACAGGGTGACGTTCGGGTCGTCCGTAAAGGTGAGGGCGGTGAAGTACTGCTCCTCGGTCTCCACCACAGTTCCATCAAGGGCCAGCACGCGATCCTCGGTCGAAACACCGGCCGTCTGCAGGTCGCGATCGAAGAGGTTGCGGTTGTTGAGACTCAGCGGGTTCGTGGCCTCAGCTGCCCGCTCGAAGGAGATCCGCCGGATGCCCTTCGGGAAAACCTTGGCCATCGCCTCGCGCGTCTCATCTTCGAACGGGCGAACTCCGTAACGCAGGGCGTGCCTGATGAAGAACATGTCTCTGCGCCGCGTTTCTCCGTAGCGCTCGTAGATGAGCCGAAACACCGCTGCGGCCTCCTTGAACTCACCCATCCTCTCGTGCGCCTTGGCCAAGGTCTGCAGTCCCTTCGATGAATAGACATCGGCCATCCGGTGCGCGACCCTCATAGCTTCCGCAAGCCGTCCGCGATCCTGGAGCAGGCTGACGTACCAGTTCATATTGTTCGAGAGCCCGATCTGGCTGTGCGTGACTTCCAGAGCGCGCTTCCCAAGCGCCAGAGCGGGATCGGAGCGGCCGAGGCTCGCGAGGTAGGAGCCGGCCTCGGCGCAGGCTTCGCCTTCGAGCGCACAGGCGCGTTCGGCGAGAGTTTGGGCCTGAGCGGCGTCGCGGACGTCCGCTAGCGCTGCAATCATCGCAGGCACATCGTAGTTCAGCAGCCTGGAGTAGATCGAGACACGGTCGATGGTGTGAAGGACGTCCTTCGCCTTGGAGCGAGCTTCCTCCTCGGCAATACCGATATTCCAGGGAGACCGAGATACGGCGGCGTCATACTCAAGAGTATTTCTCGCGTACCCGGTGTGCCAGGGACCC
>JBDSLN010000018.1:0-2918 GCA_039916365.1 Vicinamibacteria bacterium | reverse complement strand
TCCTCTACCCGTTCGAAGCGACCTCGATCTTGATTCTTTCCGCGATGGTCGGCGCGATCGTCGTGGCCCGCAAAGAGAAGGGGAAGTAGAGCATGCCGAGTATCGACGCTCTCTACACCGCGACCCTTGGCGGCTTCGAGACCGCGCATGGCGGCATGGTCCAGGTGGCGCTCGCTGTCAGCGCGTTCCTTTTCACGATTGGTGCCGTCGGAGTGCTGGTCCGACGCAACGTCATCACCGTGATGATGTGCATCGAGCTGATGCTGAACGCGGTGAATCTCGCGTTCGTCGCGTTCTCGCGCGCATGGGGAACGATCGACGGTCAGATTCTGGTCTTTTTCGTCTTCACCGTGGCCGCCGCCGAAGCCGCCGTGGGACTCGCCATCGTGATCGCGTTACAGCGCAACCGCGAAGATCTCGATGTCGACAGCTTCAATCTCCTGAAGGGCTAAACAACGAACAGGTTTGCTCCTGACCGCATCGTGCTCGTGGCGCCTTGGATGGTGCTGTTCATGCCGCTCTTCGGCTTCATCACCCTTGCGTTCCTGGGTGGCCTCGCGAAGAAGCAAGGAAAGCACCAGGGGATGATGGCGATTGCCACCGGCTGCGTGTTTATTTCATTCCTTCTTGCCGCCTTGGTGATGCGTAGCCTGTTGACCCTTCCGCCGGACGCGGAAGGTCTGCGGATGGTGGCGCCAGCACTTCCGCACAATTGGATCGACGTCGCCGGATTCACCATCCCGATGCAGCTTCTGATCGACCCGCTCTCGGCCACCCTGATGCTTGTGATCTCGGGGATCGGCTCGTTGATTCACCTCTACTCCATCGGGTACATGTCGCACGATGAAGAGCGTATCCGCTACTTCTCATACCTGAATCTGTTCACCTTCTTCATGCTGGTGCTGGTGACGGGGGCGTCGCTCGCGTTGATGTTCGTCGGTTGGGAAGGCGTCGGTCTGTGTTCCTACTTGCTGATCGGTTTCTGGTTCAAGAAGAAGAGCGCGTCGGATGCGGGGAAGAAGGCGTTCATTGTGAACCGCATCGGCGACGCCGGCCTGATCATCGGCATGGCCCTGGCTGCAGCGCACCTCGGCACGCTCGACCTCATGGAGATCTCCAAAGGCGTCATTCCCATGGGCAAGGAAGAGTTCGGCGTATTCGGACCGCTGACCCTGATTGCGATCGCCCTGTTCATCGGTGCTTGCGGAAAGAGCGCGCAGATCCCTCTTCATGTCTGGTTGCCGGACGCGATGGAAGGCCCGACGCCCGTTTCGGCTCTGATTCACGCGGCGACCATGGTGACCGCCGGCATCTACATGGTGGCGCGTCTCGGAACGCTCTTCGCGCACGCTGAAACAGCGATGTGGATTGTGGCGAGCATCGGTGCTATCACCGCCTTCGTGGCCGCGACCATCGCGGTGGTTCAGAACGACATCAAGAAGGTTCTCGCGTATTCGACGGTGTCGCAGCTCGGCTACATGTTCCTGGCCTGCGGAGTGGGCGCCTTCGGTGTGGGCGTCTTCCATCTCTTCACCCACGCCTTCTTCAAGGCGTTGATGTTCCTAGGCTCCGGTTCCGTCATCCACGGTCTGTCGGGCGAGCAGGACATGCGACAGATGGGCGGCCTGCGGAAGCGCATGCCGTGGACCTTCGTGACCTTCACGGCGGGGTGGCTTGCCATCATTGGCTTCCCGTACTTCTCCGGCTACTTCAGCAAGGAAGAGATCCTGATGGCCGCGTTCCCGCACAGCAAGGTTCTCTTCAGTATGGCGCTTCTCACCGCCGGGCTCACGGCGTTCTATATGACGCGTCTTTACGTCATGACATTCCTCGGCGACTATCGCGGCGGTCTCGAGAAGACGGCCGATCACGGTACGCACTCGGCCGTGTCGGACGGAACCGACGCCCACGCTGGCCATGGAAACGACGCGCATGGCACCGCCGCTCACAAAGTCGACGATCACAGCCACGGTCATGGCGGCATCCATGAGTCGCCTGCGGTGATGCTGATTCCGCTCTTCATACTCGCCATCGGCTCGGTGCTTGCGGGATACGTTCATGTCCCTGCGTTCGTCGAGCCCGCGATTCGCTTTGGCGAAGAAGTCCACCACCTCTCCTGGATGCCGGTGATCGCCTTCGTCGTGGCGTTTACTGGTGCATGGCTCGCCTACTTGATGTATGGCTCAAATGCCCTCAAGGACGTTCCCGCGAAGATGGCGACGAAGTACGCGGGCGTTAAAGACCTCCTCGACGCGAAGTGGGGCTTTGACGATGCCTACGATTCGTTCGTTCGCAACGGCACCAACGGTGTCGTGGACATATCGGAGCGGGTGCTGTGGAAGAAGGTCGACGCCGGTTGGATCGATGGCGCGGTAAATGGGCTGGGCCGGCTCGCGGTTGACTTTGCCGAGGGCGGCAGCCTGATGCAGAGCGGCCTCGTCCGAGGTTCGGCTCTGTCGATTCTCGCCGGCGCGGTCGCGATCCTAACCGTGGTTCTCTGGTCCAACAGGTAAGGATCGCCAAATTTAAATGGGCATTCTTTCCCTTCTGATCTTCCTTCCCCTGGCGGGGGCGCTGGTGTTGGCGCTTGGCCGCGGTCTGTCCGACGGCCTGGCCAAGCGCATCGCGCTCGGACTCACGCTTGCGGTTTTCGGCATTTCACTTTCGCTTCTCACCCAGCTGTCGGGCTTCGAGATGAGCGCCGAGTATCGCTTCGTAGAGAACCTCAACTGGATGCAGCAGTGGGGCATTCGCTACCACCTGGGAATTGATGGCATCAGTCTTTGGCTGATCATTCTTGCGACGCTCCTGACCCCCATCGCGCTGCTCGGCTCCTGGACATCCATCGCAGAGCGCGTGCGCGAGTTCAACATCTTCATCCTGGTCCTTGAGTCAGCCATGATCGGCGTGTTCTGCGC
>JBDSLN010000017.1:0-2759 GCA_039916365.1 Vicinamibacteria bacterium | reverse complement strand
AGCGAGGCATTGAACGGCGTTAGCCAGGACAGGAAGAACACTCGATAAATGAAGACCTGTGACGAGACGATCGAGTCTCCCAGCGGGAGTTTGATCAGACCCATGGTTTTCGCGAGCAGGCCCGACGTCACGAAGACCACAATGGCGTTGACTCCGTAGATCACGAACGGCTTCATGACCGCCTTGTGGCCCTTGACGTCGGCGACCCAGTAGAAACCCGCGAGCAGGATCGACGCGAGGCCCGCGGTGAACAGCACGTACGACGACGTCCACAGGCTTTTGTTGATCGGGAAGACGGTGTTCCAGGTGAGCCCGGCCACCGTCAGCACGAAACCCGAGATCGACAGTCGCCGGATGATGTCTGAGGGGTGGAGTCCGGCGCGGAAGAGAGAACCCGCGAGATAGCCGAAGAGCGTCGTGCCGACGGCGGGGAGGGATGACAGCAGTCCTTCCGGATCCCAGGTCTTCGATGTGACCCACAGATGTTGGCCGAAGATCAGCCGATCCAGCCACGCGCCGAGATTGGTTTCGGGTTCGAGGTTTGGTGGAAACCCGCCGGGTACCGGAACCACCGTCATCAGAAACCAGTAGCTGAGACAGCAGGCAGCCGCGATCG
The DNA here is from genome assembly GCA_039916365.1 of Vicinamibacteria bacterium. Lineage (GTDB taxonomy): Bacteria > Acidobacteriota > Vicinamibacteria > Fen-336 > JAGNNV01 > JAGNNV01. Next base: position 2,143 of record JBDSLN010000017.1, on the reverse strand, counting down.
CCGCAACCCCCTTCAATCCGAAGTACTTCTTGATCAGGAAGGCCACGAAGTAGCAGAGCGCAATGCGAGCCAGCACGCCGGGGATGCGGACCGTCAGCACGTTGAAGCGTGGATAGAAGGCCATGAAGAAACCGAGGCCGAAGATTTTCAAGGCGCGGATCGCCGCAGCCTTAGTGGTGTCCCGCGTGGAGAACGCGAGCGAAGCGCCCACGAGAAAGAGGAAGAAAGGAAAGATCAGGTCGGTCGGCGTCCAGCCGTTCCAGGGCGCGTGCTCGAGCGGCCAGTAGATGTGGCCCCAATCGCCCGGGTTGTTGACCAGGATCATCCCCGCAACGGTGGCCCCGCGGAATGCGTCGACCGACACCAGGCGCTCGCGAGTCATGGGCGTTGCGATCCTACAAGTGAAGCAACTGGTTTCTCAGGCTTGCGTAGCTGGGATCGAGCGGCTGGCTGATCGAAGGGCGATCCAGCATGATCTGAAGAGCCGCAGGCGGATCGACGCGGTGCCCGATCAAAGGCTCAACCACGTCATCGAATTTCGACGGATGTGCGGTTGCGACCACGCAGAAGGCATCAGTGGCGCCCTGTCTTCGCTGGTGTTCCAGCATCTCGATGGCGCACGCCGTGTGCGGACAGAAGACTTGTTGATACTTCGCCTCGCCCTCACGGATCCGTGCGCGGATGGTGTTGTCATCCACCGAAAGCGCGCCGAGCGCACCTCCGAGACTGCGATCTTCGCCCATCATGAAACGCAAACGCGCGACGTTCGACGGATCGCCGACATCCATCGCGTTCGCCAGGGTGCTGACGCTGGGACGTCCTTGATAGTTACCGGTCGCCATGAAGTCAGGCACCGTGAGGTTCTGATTCGTCGCAAAAAGAATGCGATGAATGGGCAGACCCATCGAGCGCGCCACGAGGGCCGCCACCGCGTTGCCGAGGTTCCCGGTCGGAACGATGAAAGACAGAGGCTCTCCGGTCGCGCGGAAGTGCTGAAGCGAGGCGTAGGCATAGTACGTGGCCTGCGGGAGCAGACGTCCCAGGCTGATGCTGTTCGCGGACGAAAGAGGAATCTGATCGCGCAGGGCCACGTCTGAGAAGGCTTGCTTGACCATGGCCTGGCAGGCGTCGAAACCGGCCGGAACTCGGAAGGCCTGGATGTTGTCGCCGAAGCACCCCAGCTGATGCGCCTGGCGCGGAGACACCCGGCCGTCGGGATAGAGGATGACGACCTTGAAGCCCGGCTTCTTATGAAAGGCGGCAGCCACTGCGCTGCCGGTGTCACCCGACGTTGCGACAAGGATGGTCAGCGGCTTCGCGTCCCGCGTCGACGCGCGCATACGTCCGAGGGCGTTGGCGAGAAAGCGCGCGCCGTAATCCTTAAACGCCGCGGTGGGTCCATGAAACAGCTCAAGAAGATGCGTGTCCTTCGCAACGGGCACGAGCGGGCTCTCGATGTTCAGGCTTTCGTCGCAGATCGCCTTCAGGTCCTTCAGCAGACGGTCGTCCCCGAAGAAGGGGGTCAGCATCACTCGCGCGACCTCGGCAAGCGTGGCCGCTCCGTCAAAGGCGGTCGTAGGAAGGCGTTCGATCCGCTCGGGAACGTAGAGGCCGCCATCCGGGGCGAGGCCCGCAAGCAACGCACTTTGGAGATCCACCGGCTCCGCGTGGCCGTTGGTACTGATGAATTTCATGAGACCACTCTTGCTTTGGGACCATCCACGGGTGCGACCACCACGTCCGACTCGAAACCCGCTGCTTTGAACGCGTCCTGCATGGCAAGGGCTGAAGATGCGGCACTCATCGGATCCTCAAACCATGCGAAGACGCTGGGACCTCCGCCGGAGATCGATGATCCCAGAGCACCCGCATCGAGCGCCGCCTTCTTTACCGCGGCGAAGCCGGGAATCAGGTGCGCGCGCCTCGGTTCCACCAGAACGTCCCGCAGACCCGCGCGGATCAGAGAAGTGTTCTGCGTGAACAGGCCAGTGATCAACTGCGCCAGATTCGCGGATTGAGGAACGAAGTCGCCGATTGCGTAGCCCACCGCCAGAGCTTCGCGTGCGCGACGCGTCTCCAGCACAAAGTGCGGATGAACCAGAACGCAGGTCAGACCCTTCGGGACCGGCAGACGCACCAGCCG
>JBDSLN010000016.1:0-5758 GCA_039916365.1 Vicinamibacteria bacterium | reverse complement strand
CGCGCGCCGTCTTGATGGGCGAGCTCGAAGCGGCGGTGGCCGAGCTTCCCGAGAATCAGCGTTCCGTGTTCATTGGGCACGAGATCGAAGGACGCAGCTTCAAAGCGATGGCGGCAGAGACCGGCGTGAGCGTCAACACGCTGCTCTCACGGAAGCGCTACGCGGTCTTACGCCTACGCGCGCGACTTCAAGACATTTACGACGAGGTGAACAACAATGAGGGAACGAAACATGCGTAAAGGAACGAAGCTCTTGGCTCTGGTGATCATCGCTCCGCTGATGATGGCCCTGGTCGCGTTCATCGGCGGGACGGTCGTGCAGCAGCTCTGGAACTGGCTGCTGCCCTCGCTCTTCGGATGGCGCGAGGTCACTTTCTGGCAAGCGCTCGGGTTGCTCGCGCTGTGCCGGATTCTCTTCGGCGGATTCGGGTTCCGGCCATACCGCGGATCGCGCATGCGCCGTCACATGATGGAGCGATGGAGCGGCATGTCGCCCGAGGAGCGGGAGAAGTTCCGCGAAGGGATGCGACATCGTTGGGGACACGGCCAGGAGCGTGCATCCGCGGACTCACCGTCACCCGAGAACTAATCCGTCCTGGAAGCACCGTCCACCTCACTCTTTCGTCGAGATGGAACCTCGGCGGCGTCGCTCTCGTAGAGCCTGACAAGACCTTCCCCTTGCTTACCGAGGGAAGATCTGGATACACTCCCCTCGGAAACCGATATGAGCAAACCCAGCGACCTCCTTCAAGGCACCCTCGACCTTCTCCTGCTGAAGATTCTCGCCCTCGAGCCGATGCACGGCTGGGCCATCAGTCTTCGACTGAGGTCGATCTCCCGCGAGGTGCTGCAGGTCAGTGAAGGATCGCTCTATCCGGCCTTGCACAAGCTCGAACAGGAAGGCTGGATCACCGCCGAGTGGAAACAGACCGAGAACAACCGCCGAGCGAAGTTCTATTCCTTAACCCGGCTGGGCCGTAAGGAACTCGATTCAGAGACCGCCAACTGGCAGCGGCTCTCGACGGCGATCTCGTACATCGTCCAACTGAAGGAGGCCTAGACAGCCATGCGACTCGAACACTGGTGGTTCACTCTTCCGCTTCGATTGAAGTCCATCTTCCGCCGCGGCAGGGTGGAGCAGGAACTGAGCGAGGAGCTTCAGTTCCATCTCGAGCACAGGATCGAAGAAGGCATCGCGAATGGTCTGTCACCTGAGCAAGCGCGTCAGAGCGCATTGCGCGACATGGACGGCCTCGAACAACGCAAAGAGGAAATGCGCGACATGAGGCGCGTGCACTGGTTGACCGATTTCGTCGACGACGTCCGCTTCGCGTCGAGGAGCCTGCGCAGAACCCCCGGGCTCTCGGCCCTAGTGGTGATCACGCTGGCGCTCGGGATCGGGATGACCTCGACGCCCTTCAGCATGGTTGACGCTCTGATCTTCCGTCCGTATCCGGTGCCGAATCCGGCCAACATCGTCAGCCTGGTCAGCACCTCGCGCGACAACGCGTTCGACACGTTCTCCTACCGCGAGTACCTCGACGTTCGCGGCCATACGAAGAGCTACGACGGGGTCGTGGCAAGTGCTCCGCCCGAAGGCGTCGGCTTCGCCGAAGACAAAGCGGCGACCCCACGGGTCAGAGGCGGCATGATGGTGTCAGGAAACTACTTCCGCGTCCTGGGCGTGGAACCGCGCCTTGGTCGCGGCTTCCGCGACGATGAGGACGTGGTGCCGGGACGCGACGCCGTAGTGGTGCTCGGCCCCGACTTCTGGAAGAACGAATTTTCGAGCGATCCCTCCGTCATCGGCCGCACGGTACGTCTCAACGGCCATGACTTCACGGTCATTGGCGTGGCTCCGCCCGACTTCCACGGCATGTGGATCTTCATGCGGCCCGACTTCTACATGCCGCTGGCCATGGCACCCGTGTTTTCAACCAATCCTCAGAAGCGCTTTTTCGAGGACCGCGACGATCGCGGCCTCGGCCTCCGGGCCCGCCTCAAGGAAGGAACCACGCTCGTTCAGGCGCAGAGCGAGATGGCGCTGCTCGCTCAGTCGTTCGAGCGCGACTATCCCCAGGTCAGCCGTGATCGAAGCGCCGCCGTGCGAACCCAGTTCGAGATGCGGACGCGCGGTGACGACATCAACTGGAAGATGAGCGTGATCTTCGCCATCCTGGCTCTCGCGGTTCTGCTCGTGGCCTGTACTAACGTCGCGGGGCTTCTGTTGAGTCGCGCCCGCACCCGGACGCGCGAGATCGCCATCCGGCTGTCGATGGGCGCGGGGCGCTCTCGTCTGATTCGCCTGTTGCTCACAGAGAGCCTGATGCTCTCCATCATCGGCGGTCTCGGTGGCGTAATCATCGGGTATGCGGGCATTTACATGATGAGCCGCTTCCAGATTCCAAGCGAGTTGCCGGTCACCGTGCCGTTTCGGATGGACACGCGCATGCTGATGGTCAGCCTGGTTCTCGCGATCGTGAGCGCCGTTTTCTGCGGGCTGGCTCCCGCACTTCAAGCCACCCGCGCCAACCTGTCCAGTGCCCTCAAATCCGCGGATGTTGACCTCCCGGGGGTGAAGACGCTGTGGGGCCGGAATGCCCTGGTGATTGCTCAGGTCTCGATGTCCCTGATGCTGCTGACCGCGGCGTTCCTCATGGCGCGCAGCTTCCACGACAGCGTCGATGGCGGGACGACGTTCGCGAAAACGCCACTCTTGATGGCAAGGTTCGATCCTCGCCTGGTCCAGTACGATGCGACTCAGACGCAGCAGTTCTACAAGCAGTTGACCGACCGCGCCCGCGAGATCCCAGGCGTTGAAAGTGCCGGCCTCACCCAAAGTCCGCCGATGGGTCTCGACAACTTTGGCTCGCTCGAATTCGCGCCTGACGGCCTCCAGATGCCCAAGGATCGAGAGAGCTTCAGCGCGACCATGGATATCGTCAATGAAGGCTTTTTCGAGACCATGGGGATCACGCTCCAGCGCGGACGCGGCTTCCTCGCCTCCGATACCGCAGACGCTCCGCGCGTTGCCGTCGTGAACGAACAGTTCGCCCGGCATTACTGGCCGAACGAGGATGCGGTTGGAAAACGGATTCGGTTGGACCGAAGCAACGGCGTACCGGTGGAGATCGTAGGCGTTGCCCAGACGCTCAAGTACCGTAACACCACGGAGAGCCCGCTGGACTTCATCTATCTGCCTCTGGCCCAGCGCCCGACCGCGCGGATGGTGCTCCTGCTCCGTACAACCACCGATCCTCTTCAGTGGGTCTCGCCGCTGCGAGGCGTGGTGCATTCGCTCGACGCCAGCCTTCCCATTTCCGAAACGCGGACCTACGCCGACCTCTACCGGTATCACGCGGTGGAAGGCCCCGGCGTCGCCATCCGCCTGGTAGGGACACTTGGTCTTGTGGGACTGCTGCTCGCGAGTGCCGGCCTCTACGGTTTGATGGCCTACAACGTCAGCCGAAGAACGCGTGAGATCGGCATTCGCATGGCCATTGGAGCGAGCCGCCGCGACGTGCTCAAGCTCATGATGGCGAAGGGTGTCGTGCTGGTTGGAATCGGCACGGGGCTTGGTCTGGTGATGGGAGCGGGCATCGAGCAGCTCATGAACACGATGCTTTTCAACGCAGGCCGCGTGGACATCGGCGCCTATCTCATCGTGGTGCCCTCGATGTTTCTGGTCACGATGCTTGCGACCTACGTGCCTGCGCTGCGTGCATCGCGCATCGCGCCGACCGAGGCGCTGCGCTACGAGTGATCCGTTTGAGGTTCCTGTGGCCGCGGAGGTGACGCTGGCCGATGCGGTTCGCACTCCCGCCGACAATGCGCGCGTCATCGTAAATCTTCTTCGTGACCGAGGACTGCTCGCCCCGGCGTAACGTCTGCCCGCGAGGGTGGCGGCGGCTACTTCTTCTTTGCGCCCGTCGTGACGGAGCTTTTTGCCGGCATCTCGGTGAGCTTCACTGTTCCCGCCGTCTCCATCGCGCGCAGGTAAGTCATCAGATCGCTCAGGGAGAGAGGCTCGAACTCGCCGGTGAGGAAGTCGCGGATCTCGAGCGCGGTCAGCTTGCGATTCAGCAAAGCGTTGAGTTCCGGGCGCATGTGCTGGGGAATTTTCTGAGCCGCCGCGGCGATTGCGGGGTTTTGAGGGCCACCGAATCCACCGCCAAAGCCTCCACCCGGACCGCCGCCGGCACCCGCCGGAGGAGGAGCGCGTTCGACCACCAGCTTCGTCGCGATCCTCTCCGCTTCGCTTGGGAGTGGCTCGGTGGCGGGCACTTTCCAGGCCGCGGCAGCCATCTTGAAGGTGGCGGTCACTTCGTTGAGCTGCGCCACCGTGCGCGCTTCGATCAATGGTTCATACGCATCCGCGACTTGCTTCATCCCCGCATCCGGACTCGCGAACAGGACGCCGCTTGACTTCACGACCGCCTTCTCGATGTTCGACTGATGACGCACGGTCGCTCGCGCGTCCTTATAGGCCTGAGCGAGCAGCGCTCCGTCGGCTACGTCCGTCAGATATCCCAGACCCTTCCGCTGATTCGCGGCCATGCGTTCGTTGCCGCGCCCTAAGGCGTCCGCGGTGACGCGCAGGGCCAGCGCATCGTCCGCGCCGGCGAGCACGGCCATAGCACCCACACTGACCACGGCCGCGCGCTTGAACATGGTCGAGTCCATCTTGTCCGGCGTGTCCTGGCTGGAGTGATACCAGTAGTCTGGCCAGGTGTTGAAGATGACGGCGGGGATGCCGTGCTGCATGTAGGTCGAGTGGTCGCTGGAGCCGTAGTGCTTGTCGACCTTGATGTAAAAGGCGTCCCGGCTGCCGTTCGCAGACACGACGGGATCGACTGGGGCGTAGCCATTGGCGCGGTAGCGAACGCGCTCGCGGCTGATCTCGGCCACATACTCCAGGAAGTTCTGAGCCACATCATTCAGAAATGACGGAAAGGAGTCGGGCGTGCGCATGAGCAACCAGGTAGCGCCGCTCATAGTGAGGCGCAGGCCTTCCATGTCGTAGTTGAGGTCAGCGATGATGCGCCTCTCGAGATCCTTGTGCGCGTTGAGCCAGGCGTTGGTCCCGCTGATCTCCTGAACCCATAGGAAGTGAATGGTGCGCTTCGGCTTCGGTAGCACGCCCTGCCTGACCAGTTCGATGTATGCGCGACCCATCTCCAGAGTCATCGCCGCGCCGGAGTTGTCGTCGTTGGCTCCCTGTTTGATCAGTCCTTCGTAGACATGGGCAGAAACGACCACGTCCTGCTGAGTGCTGCCGTCGCCCTGGATGGTCGCGTGAATGATTTCCTGGCGGCCGGGGAACGTGGTGGCTTCAACGACAGAACGGAGCGTCACCTTCTGTCCGGCGACGAGCAATCCCTGAATCTCACGGGCGACGCGAGCGGAGATGGACCATCCGAATCCCGGCGTTGCGCCCTGGGGAGCGTTGGCACTGACGCTCGACGAAATGAACGCGTCGGGCTGATCATCGGCGCGGGTGGTGCTGTAGGCGAGGATGCCGACGGCCCCGCGCTCGAAGACGGCGAGGCGCTGGAGCGCGTTCGCGCTGGCGGAGCCGAGGACGATCTTCCCCTTGACGTCCTTGCCGGCGTAGTCGTCCGCGCGGCCACCGCCGCCGACATCCACGACATCCGCCGTGACGTCGCCATTGGCCGAGTTGTTGGCCAGCGCCACCGGCGTGTCATAGATGTCGAAGAGCTTCCGCGGCTTCGGCGCGGACATCCAGAGCTGTCCCTTGG
>JBDSLN010000015.1:0-3044 GCA_039916365.1 Vicinamibacteria bacterium | reverse complement strand
GCGTCGTTGAAATCCTGCAGGATGAAGCGCGCGGCGCCTTGTCGGAAGCCGACGTAGCCGCCGCTCGACCAGATTTCCTCGAAGCCCAGCACGAGGAACAGCGCGCGGGCGCCCTCGAAGTCGGGGCCGCTCGGAACGAACGGCTGGAGGCTGAGCATCTCGGTGGTCATGGTCAGGGTCATGGTCTCGATCCTTTCGTGGAGCGCCGCACTGTCGGTCTGGGCTCAGTGCGTTTGGTTTCGGGCATCGTCGAGAACATCGATGGCAGTTTTCAGAAGAAGAATCAGCGAACCCTTTTCCTCCGGCGACATTGGAACCGGCTGATTCTCGTCCTCCTCGGCTTCCGCAATCGCCTCGAAGACGTACTGAAGCAGCGCCGGCTGGGTGGTGAGTGTTTCGAGCGGGGGCGCTTCGGATGATTGCGGATCCAGGCCATCGAGCGCGGTCAACGCATCTTCGTTCGCCACCAGCCTCTTTTGGATGGCCGCGCTGGTGATAGGTGTTCGCTTCCCTCGCGTCTCGCGGCGAAACACGCGCCAGATCACTAAGTATATAAAGCCCGCCAATTCGCCGACTCCTGCGGTCATGCCTTCGGTGGCGCCCAGAACGAAGGCGAGCAGCTCCGGCTGCTCGTTCGCCGCCTTCTCCATTTCCATCGGGATCTTCGACAGCGGGATGGCGGAGACGTCTTCCCGCGCTTCGTCGACCACCGAAGTCGGAATGGCGTCGAGCGCCTGGCGACTCATTTGCCGCGACCCTTCTTCGGCTTTTCGTCTTCATCCAGATGAAACCGATGCATCGCGCGGTGCACGACGGGGGCGAGCACTACACCAATCGCGACCAGGAAGACTAGGCCCGCGAAGAGCGCATATGTTCCCGCAAAAATCTTGCCTGCTGAGGTGTGAAGCTCGGCCACCGGACCCATTCCGCCCAGGATCATCGCGGCATTCACGTACGCGTCGATCCAGGCGAGCCCTTCGAGCCAGTGATAGCCCGCCATGCCCAGACACAACGTTGCCACGATCAGGGCACCGGTGGCGAGCGCATGCCGCGTGAGTCGGGTGACATAGAGACGATGAGACAGCAGCGGCTGACGGCGACGTTCGTACATGGTGGTCAACTTATTCTCGCGCAGAGTCGGGAGGGATGGGGCACGCGCTACATCGACAGCCATACGCCCGAGGACCTGCCGGACGTCGAGGGTCATCTGGGTTGGTCAGGGTTGCTGGGATGTCCCTGGCCTGCGGAGGCGCCGCTCAACAAGAACCGGTTCTGAGCTGCCCCGGCATCCCGCCCAAACAACACAGAATGGCGGGCTAGTACTTGGTTCTCACATACGTGCCGAACGTGCCGTAGCACTCGTAGCCGGTGCGGCTGCTCTTGTGCTTGTTCAACGTCCCGTCATAGCTCCTCTTGTTGAAGGACTTGCCGCAGGCCGAACACTTAAAGACATAGGTCGGACCGTTTGGACTCGCGAAACTCGAACTGCGCGTTGTCGTACGGCGCGTTGAACGTCGGACGGCCCGAGTATCGCGCACACCAGAATCTCCGCCTGAGCCCAAGTTCTTAGTCTGCGGAATGCTCTGAGGGCCTGAAGGCGTGAGTTCGATCGGGAAGCGCGGGGAGAATGACGTCTGGGTGGCTCTCACCCCAAGGATGCTATCGACCAGATAGCTGCGCGACTCACCATCGTCCGAGCGAACCGCCATGAGCAACACGTCCCCTGCCTGTGAGCGCCTTAGGGAGTACGGTTCGACGACGCGCGCTGACTGCTTGCCTTGCTTGTCGCGATAGTCGATTTCGACCAGGAGCCGGTTAGCCGCAGCGAAGCGGATTAGCTCGACGAAGTTCTGGCCTCGGCTGCCGGCGGCCAGGCTGACTACGCGTTCGCGGATGAGTGTCTCGCCTGCGCCGACGCGCATCGGTGCCAGAGGCAGCGCCACGGCGCCTTCCAGCCAGGCGAAGATCTCGGGGAGCGCATCCCAGAAAGCCGTGACGGGCAAGAGTGCCGGAAGCTGGTGTTCCAGCATGTGGGCCCATCCCGTCTCGAGATCCGCACGGTGCGGCTCAAGGTCCGCTATGCGCGGAATTCCGATGCCCTTGAACTCGCACTTGGCGCGCAGGATCTCCATGAAGCGCCGCGGCTCCGGGCGCGCCTCACCGTTTCGATAGAGGTTCACCACGTCATAAAGATCCCGCGGCCGCGTCCGCTCGGCCAGCGCTCGGAACTTTTCGGCGAAGGCCTCGACGTAGTCGTAAGCCAGGACCTCAATGCCACCTTCAGGCCCATCGCGGTAAGGATGGAAAATCTGCGCGCGTACAGGGGGGAGAACGACGCGCTCGTCGGCGGTCAGATCGAGTTTGATCCGAGGAAGAGGGCTCGGTGAGATCGGCCCCTTGTAGCTGATCTTCCCTTCGCACGAGAGTTGGCCGCGCGGGTTCTGATAGATCTCGAATTCTTGTTTGCTGGCGGGAATCTCGATACCACTTTGTTCGTAGATCCACTCACCGATCTCGGAGAACGTCGCCTTCAAGAAGTTCGCGTCGAGATGCTTCGGCTTCAGAAGCGTGAAATCGAGATCTTCGGAAAATCGGTAGGTCTCGAAGAAGCACTTCTTCAGGCAGGTGCCGCCCTTGAAAACCCAGTTCTCGGCGAGATCCTCGTGCGCATAGATACCCGCGAGCATCCAGCCCAGGACGTAGTCCTTCTCAACGACGTGGGGCCGGAGAGACGTCTGCTGAGAGACGGCGAGGATTTCGCGCTTGTCGATCATGCCGCTCCCTCAGGCACCGAAGCGCTGTGGCACACGCAGCCTCCACTTGGTCACGACGCGCGGCCCATCCTGAGCCGGGTCGAGCTTCGCGTGGCCGCCACTCAGGTGGCGCTCGCACAGGCGAGCGAGTTCGGCTCCCTTGGGTAAAGACTCGGCCAAAAATCCGAGTCGCTTAAAGACCGCGCGGTTCCCGTGACGCACCGCGTACTCAACGAGCTTCTCGTGGTCGCGGTCGTCGCGTCGCAGATAGGCGCCAAGGCAATCGGCGAC
>JBDSLN010000014.1:0-3496 GCA_039916365.1 Vicinamibacteria bacterium | reverse complement strand
TTGGTTCTCACGATGGCGTCGCTGGCGGCAGCCGAGTCCGTGCGGATATCCCCCAAACCTTCGATCGGCGGATGTCACGACATCGTCATCAAGGGCCCTGAGGATGCGGTCGCTACCTACCGCGACGCCCAGACCCGGAAGTCAGAAAAGGTAGACGAGCGCGTCGTCAAAGAGCTGAGCCGCTGGGTCTGGGTGAACGTGGTGTTGAAGTCGAACGTCGACACGTGCGGGCGTCCCACCGGCGTCCCAAAGAGCATCGTCCTCTTTGAGAAAGGCAACGAAGACACGGCGGTCATGACGGCCGATCTCACGGCCACCGCAGTCAAGCTGACAAGCGGAATCGCGGTGGAGTTCAAGGCCTTCAACGCGATCGGCAAGCTGTCGATTGACGACATGCGGGCGATCATCGACCGCGACCTGGTCATTTATCTGGTCTACGTAAATGAGCCGCGCGAAGGAGCCGCCTGGAAACGCGACTACACGACGAAGATTCTGAAGGGGCCAGGCAAGTAGTCAAGGGCGATGCGGTTCTGGGTGGATCGAGCGGGCGCTCACCGCCTAGGCAGACTGTTTAGAGCAACCGCGCACCGGCAAGACGGAGGCCGCGAGGGTGCTGCCTTCAAGCACGCACCGTAGCCTTTATGATACAATCTCAAGCGAGCGAGATTCGAAAGACGGAAGGGTTCGAGGCGTGGATTCGCGGCCTCAAGGACGCTCCGGCACGCAACCGAATCCACATCCGCCTGAAGAGACTCGGGCAAGGACACACGGGGGACGCGAAGAGTGTAGGTCTCGGCGTCTGGGAACTTCGATTCCATTTCGGTCTCGGATACCGGATTTATTTCACGCGCGTAGACGATCGGATCATCGTTCTGCTTGCGGGAGGAGACAAGGCGACGCAGGAGCGAGACATCGCGGCGGCCATTCAACTGGCGCGATCTCTCAGGAAAGAGCGATGAAGAAGAAGATATCGAAGCGAGTGAAGATCGAGACGACAGCCTACGACCCTGCGGACTACCTGGAGACACCCAAGGATTGCGCCGCGTACCTCGAAGCTGCGATGGAGGAAGCTCCCGGTGACGTCGCGTTCTTCGCAAGCGCTCTGGGAGACGTTGCCCGATCCAAGGGCATGACGAAGATCGCGAAGGCGGCCGGTGTCTCCCGCGAGACTCTCTACCGCTCCCTTTCGGCCGACGGAAACCCTGGACTTCAGACCGTTTTCCGCGTCCTCGACTTCCTAGGGATTCGGTTCGGCGTCAAGGCCGCCTAAAAGCAAGCGCCTGGAGACGCGACTACGCAACGAAGATTCTGAAAGCGCCGGGGAAATAAGAAGCGCCTTGTCTGCGGACTTTTGAGGAGCGTCGATATTGGTGGGCGCTGCAGGGTTCGAACCTGCGACTTCCACCGTGTGAAGGTGGCACTCTACCGCTGAGTTAAGCGCCCAGAGCGACGTTGCATCGCTTCGGAATTGCGGATGGGAAGTCTACCAAAGGGCGAGGCTAGACTCGGCGGCCATGACCACGGAACGGACTCGTACCTACAAGTACTACGACTTCGTGATGGCGGGTTTCGTCACGGTGCTGCTGTGCGCGAACCTCATCGGCGCATCCAAGGTGGCGACGCTGTTCGGCTACACCTTCGGCGCGGGCGTGCTGTTCTTCCCCATCAGCTACATCTTCGGCGACGTGCTGACCGAGGTTTACGGCTACGCGCGTTCGCGTCGCGTGGTGTGGGCGGGTTTCGCGGCGTTGTTCTTCGCTTCGATCATGAGCCTGGTGGTGCTCGCCTTTCCGCCTGCGGCGTCGTGGCCGCATCAACAAGCCTTTGAAACCGTGTTCGGCAACACCTGGCGCATCGCGGGTGCTTCGATGCTTGCCTATCTGTGTGGTGAGTTCTGCAACTCTTTCGTGCTCGCGAAGATGAAGATCAGGACTCAGGGGCGATTTCTGTGGCTGCGCACCATTGGGTCCACCATCGTGGGAGAGGCGGTGGACTCGGTGATCTTCTATCCGCTGGCTTTTGCCGGCGAATGGCCCCGGTCGCAGGTGGTGGCGGTGATGATTGGGAACTACATGCTCAAGGTTGGTTGGGAGGTTGTGAACACGCCTTTGACCTACGTGGTGGTGAGTTTCCTGAAGCGGAAGGAGTCTGAGGACTTCTATGACCGGGATACGAACTTCACGCCTTTTAGTTTGAAGGCGTAGTTCTGGTCTCTTTCGAGGACGGAGCGGGGGTGGGCGCGGCTGTGAGTCGCTGGCGTCGGGGCGTAGAGGCGAGTCGCTCCGAGCGTTTCCATCTTTCGCCGACCCGAGGCGGGTAAGGAACCAAACGATTCCGACGTTCTCAGGCCAGTGGAGACGCACCCGCCGTCCCCGTCGCCGCGAGCCCACAGGCGCGCTTACCCCCGCGGCCCGCAACTACCAAGCTTCTGAGATCGCTCGGGGCAGGCCCGTTGGACGAACATTGGTCCCTTCGACTTCCAAGCCAACAGACTGCTGCTCAGGGACCGTTTCGATCGGCATGGGGCTCAAGGTTTCGCGGTGAAACAGACGGAGTTTCGCGCTAGGCCCCGGCCTTCGCCGGGGTGACGGGGACACGGCGACCGGGTCCATGACGGCTTTGCGCGGACGGTGCTCTGCGCGATGACGGAAGACGGATTCCTGGCGGCTAGGGGTTGAGGAGCTTCGTCGCGGCGATGGCGATAACGGCGATGCTGTTTTTTAGGTCTTCGATGCTGACCCATTCGTCGGGCTGATGCGCTAGATCCAGCACACCCGGGCCGTAGGCGACGGTGTGTGGAATGTGGCCGATGCGATCGAAGTGCTTTTGGTCGTAGGTGCCCGGGCTCGCGATGATTTGCGCTTCTTTGTTTAGCACACGTGAGATCGCCGCCTGCAGCGACTGGGTCACCGGCGAGTTCTCGGGTGTCGCCGTCGGATGAACGACCATACGGTCCTTGAGCTCGTAGCGAAGGCCGGGAACGCGTGACGCGACCGAGTCAAGCAACTTTTGAATCTCGTTCTTGGTCGAATCGAAGCCTTCTTCGAGGAGGAACCGACGATCGAAGATCGCGTACGCTTCGTCGGCCACGCAGGGGCTCTGGACGTCCTGGCCGACCTGGCCGCCGCTCACCGTGTTGACGTTCAATGTCGCCCGACGCGAAAGCTCAGGAACCACCGGCACCTTGGTCAGACGCTTCGCCAGCTCAGGCTGAAGCTCGGTGCGGATAGCTTCGAGAATCGCCCCCATGTCGTCGATCGCGCTATGCCCGAGATACGGCATCGAACCATGCGCAATGCGGCCATACGTGGTGACGTCGAACCAATAGACACCGCGATGGCCGACGCAAATGCGATCGACATTCAGCGGCTCGGGAATGATGGCGTAATGAGTGTTGGCCGACGTCACTCGACCGCTCTTACAAAGGTACGCAGCACCCGCGAAACCGCCGCTCTCTTCATCGACCGTCCCACTGATCTCGATGGCGCCATCAAAG
>JBDSLN010000013.1:0-2688 GCA_039916365.1 Vicinamibacteria bacterium | reverse complement strand
GTTTTCCCGGTGATCTTGGAGGAGGGGTCACACCCGTTCCCATTCCGAACACGGCAGTTAAGCCCTCCATCGCCAATGGTACTGCCAGGGCAACCTGGTGGGAGAGTAGGACATTGCCGGGATTTTTCTTCTTTTTGACGTAGTCGGACCCTTTGGCCCCGTGTTCCCAACAGCACTTCTCACGAAGTCGCGGCGGGACACCGGGGCTTTTCGTTTTTAGGCGCCTATTCGATGCAACGACCTCCGAAGAGAGGTCTAGAATCCACTTCCCAAACACTGTTGGAGGCCTTAAGCGCATGTCTGGTCACTCGAAATGGCACACGATCAAGCACAAAAAGGGCGCGCTAGACGCGAAGCGCGGGAAGGTCTTCACGAAGCTGATTAGGGAAATGACGATTGCCGCTCGTATCGGCGGCGGCGATCCGGTCACGAACCCCCGACTGCGCACCGTCGTCGACAAGGCGAAGGCATCCAATATGCCCGCCGACAACGTCAAGCGCGCCATCCTGAAGGGCACCGGCGACCTCGAGGGCGTGAGCTACGAAGACTTCGTGATGGAAGGCTACGGTCCGGGCGGCGTTGCCGTTCTCGTGGAGGGTACGACGGACAACCGCAATCGCGTGGTTTCCGAAATCCGGCACATCTTCAGTAAGCACAACGGCAACATGGGAACGGTCGGTTGCGTCTCGTATCTCTTCCATCAGAAGGGCTACATTGCCATCTCAGCCGACAAGACCACAGAAGACAAGCTGATGGAGATCGCCATCGAGGCCGGTGCCGACGACATTCACACATCGCCCGAAGGATTCGAGATCTATACGACGCCCCACGCCCACGGGGCTGTCATGGATGCGATCAAGGCAGCGGGTATCGAGCCCGATGCTTCCGAGATCGGCCGCTATGCCGAGAACAGCATTGCGCTCGAAGGAGGCAAAGCGACCCAGATGGTGAAGCTCATCGATGCAATGGAAGACAACGACGACGTCAATAATGTCTGGACGAACTTCGACGCCTCCAGCGTGACTGAGTCTTAGGCCTGCCTTCTGATCGTCCTCGGCATCGACCCCGGCCTCATCAATACGGGCTTCGGCGTCATTGACGTTGAGCGCAAAGGGAAGTACCGAGCCATCGAGTTTGGCGCCATTCGACCGTCGCCCAAGCAGCCGCTGGAAGTCAGACTCATGACGATCTTTCGCGATCTGACTGAAATCATTACGCGTCACCACCCTCAGCGGGTGGGCGTTGAAGGGATCTATCAGGCCAAGAATGTTCGCAGCGCCCTGACCCTCGGACATGCCCGGGGGGCCGCCCTCTTGGCCGCCGCGTCTGCCGGCCTTCCGCTAGCCGCCTATTCTCCATCCACGGTCAAAGCTCACGTCAGCGGATACGGCCTTGCCGACAAACAACAGGTCTCCTGGATGGTGAGCAGACTCCTTCAGCTCCCCTCCGACCTTCCGCCCGGCGATGCGTCCGACGCGTTGGCGCTTGCCATCTGCGCCGCCGACCTCATGCCCGAACCCGAATCCGCCCCCGCCAAATGATTGGGTTCCTTCGCGGTAAGCTCCTTCGGAAGAGCCCCCAGGAACTCCTGCTGGACGTCCAGGGCGTCGGGTATCGCGTGCTTGTGCCGGTCTCAACGTTCTGCCGCCTCGGGGATCAAGGCGCCGACGCTCAGCTGCTCATCCACACCCATGTGCGCGAGGATCAGCTGGTTCTCTACGGGTTCGCCACTCCCAATGAGCTCAACCTCTTCGAAAAGCTGATCAGCGTCAGCGGGGTTGGCCCCAAGGTCGCACTCGGAGTGCTCTCGGGGATCGAGGTCGACGACTTGGTTCAAGCCATCCGTTCCAACGACGTGGCCCGCCTGACGCGCGTACCTGGGGTGGGGAAAAAGACCTCGGAACGGCTGATTCTCGAGCTCAAAGACAAACTCGCCGCCCTCGAGATCGCCACGGTACAAGCGGTCCCTTCATCTCCCACAAAATCAGATCTGCTCTCCGCTCTCGCGAACCTCGGCTACACCTCTGCGGAAGCCGACCGCGCCGCGACCGACGCCACCCGCCAGCACCCAGACGCGCCCCTCGGTGAGCTCCTTCGCGCCGCCCTACGCTCCATCTCGGCGCGCTGACCCCCATGACCACTGATGATCCACGGCTCATTTCTCGTGCTCGTCTTGATGACGACGTCCGTTTTGATATGTCCCTTCGGCCACTCCGCTTCGCCGAATACATTGGTCAGAAGAACGTCATCGAAAATCTCGCCGTATCCATCCAAGCCGCGAAAAACAGAGGTGAGGCGCTCGATCACATCCTCCTCTTCGGCCCGCCAGGCGTAGGAAAAACTTCGCTCGCCCACGTTATTGCGAACGAACTGGGCGTGCCCATCAAGATCACGTCAGGGCCCGTCGTGGAGCGCGCCGGCGATCTGGCCGCCCTTTTGACCGCGCTCGATGAACGGGAGATTCTCTTCATCGACGAAATCCACCGACTGGATGCCAAGGTTGAAGAGATTCTCTATCCCGCCCTCGAGGACTTCAGCCTGGACCTGATGATCGGTACGGGCCCAGGGGCCAGGTCGATGCGCGTCCCACTCAAGCCGTTCACGCTCATCTCCGCAACGACGCGCGCGGGCCTCCTTACTGCGCCGCTCCGCAGCCGTTTTGGAATCGTCTTGCGGCTAGACCTTTAC
>JBDSLN010000012.1:0-4052 GCA_039916365.1 Vicinamibacteria bacterium | reverse complement strand
AAAGCAAACCCTACCGCGTCTCAACTCCGTCGGGCCGATCAGTCTCATGATCTACACTCGTCGGCCAAAGGCGACGGTGTTCATGAGCTGGACAGCGGTCGCGCGGCAAGGGTGAAGGCGGCCTGTCAAAGGCCCTCAGGATGGAGTGTGTGCGCATGAGACGGATGATCGCGACGTTGGTTCTGGCTGCTTCCTGCGCGGGCATGGCGAACGCGCAGCCCGAAGCGCAAGGCCTCGAAAACTCGGTCGTCAAGGTCTTCTCTTCGATGCGCTACCCCGATCCCTATAAGCCGTGGACCAAGCAAGCCGCGAGTGACGCCACCGGGAGCGGAGTCGTGATCCCCGGCAATCGCATCCTCACCAACGCGCACGTGGTCCTCTATGCCAGCGAAATCCAGGTTCGGGCGAATCAGTCGGGAATCAAGCTCACAGCGCACGTGGAGAGCATCGCGCGCGACATGGACCTTGCCGTTTTGAAGCTCGACGACAATTCGATGTTCACCACCCATCCTCCCCTTCCCTGCGCCGCCTCCCTTCCAGAGATCAAGGACGCGGTGGTGGTCTTCGGTTATCCCGTGGGTGGCGACAGCCTCTCGGTCACCAAGGGCATCGTTTCACGTCTTGATTTCTCGCCCTACAGCTACGACCCCGGCAACACTGGCGCCTCCGGCCTGCGCATTCAGGTCGACGCCGCCATCAACCCTGGCAACAGCGGTGGGCCGGCGGTGGTGGGCGACAAGATGATCGGACTCGCGTTCGCCTCGCTCAATGGGGCGCAGAACATCAGCTACATCATTCCCTGTGCGGAGATCGAGCCGTTCCTCGAAGACGTGAAGGACGGGAAGTACGACGGCAAGCCGGTCCTCGATGATCGGCTCCAGACGCTGGAAAACGCGGCGCTCGTCAGCTACCTCAAGCTGCCGAAAGACACCGAAGGCATCGTGGTCGACGCGCCCTCGAAGTATCCCGCGGGTGCTGGACTGAAGAAGTGGGATGTCATCACGAAGATCGGCTCAAGCCCGGTGGACGACCAGGGAATGATCAAACTGGGCGCCAACAGCCGGGTAAGTTTCGAATACCTCGTTCAGGGCACGGTGAAGGACGGAAAGGTTCCCCTCACCGTCGTTCGTGATGCGAAGGTGGTAGAGCTCAACGTCCCGGTCAAACCCGCGGTTGATGGGCTGATCCCGAGCCTGGACGGCGACTACCCGCCTTATTTCGTCTACGGGCCCATGGTCTTTTCCACCGCAAGCATGGAGTACGTCGGTGGCTTCCTGCGCAACGGCTCGATGGGAAACACGGTCGGGATCATGACCAGCTCGCTCGTCACGAGAATGCTCGATCGCCCCGCGTTTCCGGGAGAGAGCCTGGTGGTGGTGGCCGCACCCTTCTTCCCACACCGACTGGGTCAGGGGTACTCGAATCCGATGGGCATGGTGCTCGAGAAGGTCAACGGGACCCACGTCAAGAGTCTGAACCATCTGGTGGAGTTGCTGCGCGACCACACGAGCGAGTTCGTCGTGCTCGAGTTTGAAGGCGTCTTTAGCGAGACCATGGTTTTCTCGCACAAGGAAATGGTCGCAGCCACAGAGGCCATCCTGACCGACAACGGTGTGCGTAGCCAGGGATCGGCAGACACGCTGGCCATCTGGAACGCCAAGCCCGCGAAGTAACCATGCGCACGGTCCAACCGGGACCGAAGCGCCAAATAGGAAGGTGTTGTCGCGTCTACGGTGTGCCGAGTGCCGCGCGATTCGCGTCCACGAACGCGGCGACGTCCTTCACCAGCTGCTTCGCCGCCGCTTTCCAGCGATCATCGCCTTCGGGTTCGCTGGTCATCTCACGCTGCACGGAGCCGACGCGCAGGATGATGTCGATGGCCCGGCGTCGGACCGGCATCATCATCGACATTCCTGGGCCTACCGGGAACGGAACACGGTGTGAGTTTCCCGGCGTGTTGCGTCCAATCACCGTGATGATCACGACCGCGTCTTCGGCTTCCTGCGCGAGGGTGAACTCCTTGGATCGCCGAACCTCCGACTGTATGTCCTTGATGGAATCGCGAATGCCGTGGTCGACGTTGGCAAGGCCGTCGCGCATCTGTGCGGTGACGAAGGCGGCGACCTTTGGCGTGGCGGGCGTTTCCGCCGCTTCAGCGGCCGCGAATGCCGCTCCGATCTCCGATGAGATCCACGCAAACACAAGAACGCTACCGACCAGGGATCTCACGTTCATGGAATACCGAGTCTACGATCCGGTGCCGTCGCGCACTTAGCCGCCCGTCGCCTCTTCCATGCGGGCGGAACGAAGGAACTCGATCACCGTCGCGACTCCATCTTCGTCAAGGTCCAGGAACTCCGCGCCATAGCCCGTGGACCAGGCCTCCCGCGTAACCCGGCCGCGGCCACTCACAACCCTTTTGTCAGGCAGCGAGAATCTGAACGCGAACTCATCTCCGACATGAAAGGCATGTTCCGTGGCAAGCAGCATGCCGCGCGGACTCAGATTGAGGATGGCGGCCATACGCTCGGCCTCGGTATCGACTTGAACGCGGGCGATCATCCGCGCCTGCTGGCGCACCGGGACTTCGAGCAGTTTCGCAAACCGCTTGTCCCACAAGGCGTCGGGTGGAATGCAGAACAGAGCATTGGCTCCGGCGGTCAAAAGTTGTTTGTCGAGCGGCTGAGGGGTGCCGCGGGTGAGGACGGCGACCGAGCGGCCACGCGTGGCGGGTTCATGTCGCAGTTTGCCGATGAGGCCCGCAGCATCAGGAAAGTCACCATCGACGAGAATCACTTGCACACCCAGGCTGGACGCAACCAGCTTCGCGTCGGCGAACGTCTCGACGCGATAGACCTCGATTCCCTCGCGCTCGATAACGGTCGTCGCAAGCTCAGGGCGAAGGTCGCGCTTTGAGCAAATGAGCACGCGGAACATGACCTTGGGCTGGTAGGTGTGGCTCTTCATGTCGGCCTTTCGCTCGATCCGGCGTCGCCCTTCCATCATCTTTGCCAAAGCCCAGAAGGGCGGTGACGCGGATCACCTCACATCTTTTCGACGCGGCCCGTTCGACCCGCAAGTGTCGCGACGACCATGAGGAGTTCGTCGGGATCCACAGGCTTCGCCACGTGTGATTGGAATCCCGCAAACATGGCCTGCGTCCGATCTTCCATCCGGGCATAGGCCGTTAGCGCGGCTGCCGGAATGGCTTTGGGACCTCCGCCCGTCAAGCCTCTCACCTTGCGGATGAGGCTGTAGCCGTCCTCACCCGGCATGCCGATATCGCTGACGAGCACGTCGGGAGGACTGCGCTCGATCTCTTTCAGCGCCTCGCTCGACGAGCTTGCCGTCGTGACGTGTGCACCGTGTCCTTCGAGAATTGCAGTGAGAAGCGTTCGAGCGTCAGGTTCGTCATCGACGACCAGTACCCGAAGTCCATCGAGGCTGGGTACGACGATGTGTGACGAAGCGGATGCAGACGTCTTCGTGGCACTCGCCCGCGAGCCCTGAGACACGGCCGCAAGCGGTAGCCTCACCCGGAACGACGACCCTTGATTGGTACCAGCACTCTCGGCGCTGATCGTCCCACCATGAAGCTCCACGAGATGTCGGGCAATCGCTAAGCCGAGACCCAGACCCCCGTGCGATCGTGTCGTCGCACTGTTCGCTTGCTTGAATCGCTCAAAGATGTGCGGAAGAAAATCGGGATCGATCCCTGGTCCCGTGTCGGTGACCTGGATTTCGGCCTGCGAATCGGCGAGGGTGAGCCGAACCGTGACCACACGTCGGTTCTGGCTGAACTTGACGGCGTTTGACAGCAGATTCCAAACGACCTGCTGGAGCCGTACAGAATCTCCGACAGCCTGCTTTGCATTCTCATCGAGAAGCAACTGGATGTGTATGCCCTTGGAATCGGCGGCCAACCGTACCGACTCGACGGCAGCGTCGATGATGGCGCCCAGATCGAGCGCGCGCGGCTCGAGACGAAGATTTCCGGAGATGATGCGGGACACATCCAGGAGGTCTTCGATGAGCCGCGACTGGGCTCGTGC
>JBDSLN010000011.1:0-3685 GCA_039916365.1 Vicinamibacteria bacterium | reverse complement strand
CCAGGACTCTCCCCGAGGGACACCAATCTCATCGTGGGACGGCGCGCCAAACACCCGATCGAGGCAGACGCCACGGTCCGGGAGGACATGTTCGATTGAGCCGCACGGTCTGCCTGGTGACCGCGCGCATGGCTTCGGCCCGCTGTCCCGGCAAGGCGTTGATGGAACTGCTGCCGGGCGAGCCGCTGCTGGCCGTTCTGCTCGCGCGTATGCGGACGTCGAAGTTGGTCGACGAGATAGCACTCGCAACGTCAATCAATCCCGAGAACGACGGCATCGCGGATCTGGGCAAATCGCTGGGCGTCCGCGTTTTCCGGGGCGATGAAGACGATGTTTTGAAGCGTCACGTCGATGCGGCGCGCGTGTTCGAGGCCGATCACCTGGTGCGGGTCACCGGCGACAATCCGCTGACCGACGTCGGTACGATGGACGATCTGATCCGGATCCATCACGAACGGAAAGCCGACTACACCTATGTTCCGGGTGAGGCGCTGCTCATGGGCATCCTCGCGGAAGTCATCTCACGCGACGCGCTGGAGCGCTCCTGGACCAAAGGCGAAGCGAAACATCGGTCGGAACTGGTGACGCTCTACATCAAGGAGCATCCGTCCGAGTTCAAGATCGCCATGCTCGATCTCGATCCGGGTCTGCTTCGTCCTGGCTATCGGCTCACCGTCGATCATCCCGAGGACATTCGCCTCCAACGGGAGATCTTTGCGGCGCTTGGCCCGCTGGCCGAGACGAAGCAGGCGATCGATCTGCTCGATACCCGGCCGGACCTGGTTGCGATCAACGCGCACCTCACGCACAAAGGCGTGAACCATCGGTCGGTGGAACTGGACGCGATGGTCAAGGCAGCGCAAGCCCGTTCTTAACCTGCGCGTCCTGGGCCAGTGGATGGTGCGAAAGAGACTATGATTCCTTACTAGAAGTAAGGAATATGCACACTGCCACGATGACCAGCAAGGGTCAGATGACCGTTCCCAAGCCCATTCGTGAACGGCTGCGGGTTTCAACCGGCGATCGTCTCGACTTCGTGATCAATGACCGTGGAGAGGTCATCGTCCGTGCTGCGGGAGGACATGTGGCCGAATTGAAGGGCTTGCTGCGCGCGCGTCGGGCCAATGCGCACACGACGACCATTAGAGAGATGGACGCAGCAATCTTCAACGCCCATACGAAGAAGCGGTGAGGGGGCTTGATACCAATGTTCTGGTCCGCTACCTGACCCAGGACCGCGCCGCACAGTCACGGGCGGTTGATGCCCTCGTTGCGGATGCGCAGGACAAGGGCGAGCATCTCTACATTGATGACATCGTTCTGTGTGAACTTGTCTGGGTGCTGCGAGGCGCCTATCAGGAGGAGAAGTCGGTGATTGTCGACGCCCTCGAAAGAATTGCGGGAATCGCACTTTTCTCTTTTGAGGATCGCGATGTCCTCCGTCGGGCGATCAAGGACTACCGTGACGGTCGCGGTGATTTTGCCGACTTCCTGATCGGACGACGAAATCGCAAGGCGGGCTGCGACGAAACCGTCACTTTCGACAAGGCTTTGAAGGGCGTTGCCACTTTCAATGTGGCATGACCGTCAGCTTTGATGTCCGGTGTGTCCGTAGCCGCCTTCACCGCGCACCGTCTCCGGAAGTTCGGGCACCACCTCCCACTCGGCCTGTTCCACTCTCCCGATCACGAGCTGGGCGATGCGCATTCCTCTGGAAACGACGAAGGGATTCTTGCCGTGATTGATGAGAACCACGCCGAGTTCGCCGCGATAGTCCGAATCAATGGTGCCCGGCGAATTGAGCACTGCGACGCCGTGTTTGAGCGCAAGTCCTGATCGCGAGCGCACCTGGCCTTCGTGCCCCGTCGGAATCGCCATGGAAAAACCACATGGAAGAAGGTGGTAGCGACCGGGTTGAATGGTGACGTCCGCATCGATGGCGGCATACAGATCCATGCCGGCCGAACCTTCGGTCTGATACGCGGGCAGCGGAAGGTCGTGCCCGTGGCTCAGGCGTTTGAATGAAATCTTCATGGGGCCTTTAGCCTAGCGCCTTCACACTTGGTCAACGGAGACTCACCTGCCTGAACGACGTCTGCCGATCCGTCCAGATCTCGATCAACTCATGCGCGAGGCGGAGGAATTGCTCCTTGCAATCCGGCGCGGGGATCAAGAAGCGCTTGAAGATCTGCGCGCGCATTATCCCAGCACCAAAGCCGACGCGGCTGCGCCGACGACCGTGACGCTTGCCGACGCCCAGCTCATCCTTGCTCGATCGTATGAAGCGCCAAGCTGGGACCGCCTGGTTGAGTGCTGCCATTTGATCGACGCGATCTGTCGCGACGACGTGAACGCGGTTCGCTCCCTGGTCGAAACGAATCCGAAGCTCCTCACCGAGGATGCCCTGGTCCGGAAAAGCAATTGGGGACCACCGCTCAGCTACGCAGCGAATCTGGGCCGCGACGCCATCATCGAAGCTCTCTACGAAATGGGCGCTCGAGATCTGGAGCACGCGATGGCTCGTGCCGTCCTGCAGAGCCAGATCGGCACGGCGGTGAAGCTTCATGGATTCATGGGCGCTACGGCGCCAGCCCAAGACGCGCTTGCCGGCCCGGCCTACACGTTGAGCGTTTCGGGAACTGAGCTGGTGTTCCGTCTTGGTGGCAAGGCGATCGACGGGTCGGGACGGCGGATCGCGCCTGTGGATATCGTGCTCGAAACGGACAGCCGCAGCCCCGCCGCGAAGCACGCCATTCTGCAGATGTACGCGGATCACTCTTCGGAAGCAGCTCCATCCCGGCTACGGTCCCGACACTCTGCACGAGTACCGGGAGATCACTTCTTGGTCCTCATCGCGATTGGATGCGAAGACGATGCGCTTTCCATCGGGAGACCAAGCGCTGTAGCGATCCTGAGCGGCGTCGGTGGTGAGACGGCGGACGTCACTTCCATCGGCATTCATACGGAAGATGTCCCAGTTCTTGTCCTTTGATGAAAGATCGAGCTGGCTTCGCCCTGCGCGTAGGCAAAGGCGTGCGGGAAGAAAAGCGCGCAACTCAGAAGGGACACGTCATGTGCCAGGATGAGTAGAAGGGCCACCGTCGGAGGAAGTCAACGGCCGGATCGGCCCGTGAAGTTACGATCAAATGTCCGGACTTCACTCTCAACAGAAAGAAAAATGAAGATGACCCACAAGACGTCGCCGTTCCAAGTCTCCCTGATCGGAGCCGCGCTGTTGGCCGTGAGCCTGCCCTTGCCCGCCAACGCACAAGGTGTCGACATCAAGCCTCCAAACGGTGCGACGCAGAAGGCGGCGTTTGCCGGTCAGACCCGCGCGCCTGAGAGCAAGAGCGGTGTTGCTTTCGATGTGGTGAACGTCGCCTCCGGTCTGGAACGTCCCTGGGCGCTGGCGTTCCTTCCAAACGGCCGCATGTTAGTGACGGAACGCCCCGGCCGCCTGCGCGTCGTTTCCTCAGACGGGACGATGTCGCCGACCGTCACGGGCCTGCCCGCGATGGACGCGCGCGGACAGGGTGGATTGCTCGACGTGATCCTCGATCCCGACTAAGCCAAAAACAACTTCATCTATTGGAGCTACTCCGAAGGACGAGAAGGCGGAGCCAACAACACGGCAGTTGCGCGCGGCCGCTTTGTCGATGGACCGGCGCCTCGCGTCGAGAACGTC
>JBDSLN010000010.1:0-4039 GCA_039916365.1 Vicinamibacteria bacterium | reverse complement strand
GCCCAGGACAGTCGTCGTTTTTCGGCTGCGAATGGGCCGCGCCACGCGGAGGGCGTGATCAGAAATCCGCGTGAAACCTCCGCCAGCGCCAGTCGAATCAGGGTCCAGAGCGTGAATCGAAGATGGCGGAGCGCCTCCACCACGGAGCCCATAATGAATCCGGTCTCGATCGCCTTTAGATGATTGAGGGCGTGAGGATGACCACGGAGAACGCCCTGCCCGAAGATGATGAGCGTGCGCGTGAGGATGTTGGCGCCTTCAACCGTGATCTGAATGGCGGAGCCTTCGAGCGCCATCAACAGCGGATTCTGCGGCCCGCGGCACAATGCCGCCCCCCCGAGAACGTCCATGGCGTGCATGACGCTGCGGCGCGTCATCTCCGTCTGCTCGTACTTGGCGACGGCGGAGAGCACCGAAGGCCGTTGTCCCCGCATGACCGCGCCCGCGACAAAGATCCGAGCGGCATCGCTTACGTAGGCGTTGACGAGGATGGCGGCAAGCTTTTCCTTGATGCCTTCAAAACGGGCGATGGGCATCCCGAACTGGCGCCGGATCCGTGCGTAGGCGGTGACCACGCGCGCGATGCGTTTCATCGCGCCGGCCGACTGAGCGGGAAGAGAGAGCCCACGTCCCGCGGACAGCGCTTCCATCAACATCGCCCAGCCACGTCCCGCCCCGGCATGGCCGCCGATGATGTCGGTGGCAGAGACGATCACGCTCTCGCCTTGGGTCGGTCCATTCGGAAACGCAATCCCCATGGCGTCGTGACGCCGGCCGACGAGCGCGCCGGGCACGGATGTCCGCACAAGCACGCAGGTGATGCCTGGATGCGGGCCTTCGCCCAGCAGATCCTGCGGGTCGTCCAGCACGATGGCCAGGCCAAGAATTGTGGCAATGGGCGCAAGTGTGATGTAGCGCTTTCGCCAATTGAGTTCGATCTTCAGTTCGTCGTCGTCGTCACGGAAGACGCGTCCGTGCGACGTGATGGACGCAGCGTCCGAGCCGGCCTCGGGCTCGGTGAGAGCGAACGCGGGCATCTCATCCCCGCGAGCGAGAGGTTCCAGGAATTCGCTCTTCTGGGCATCCGTTCCGTAGCGTTCGATCAGCTCGCCCGGCCCCACGGAATTTGGAATCAGCACGGCCACCGACAAGGGCATGGAGTGCGACGCGAGTTTCCCCACGACGGCCGTGAGGCCGATGGCGCTGAAGCCGCGTCCGCCGCGCTCCTTCGCCAGAGTGAGTCCGAAGAAGCGTTCCTTCTTGAGGATGTCCCAGGCACTGACCGGAAGATCCATTGCTTCCTGGCACAGCCAGGGGTTGACCGCGCGACACACGGCCTCGCACGGACCATCGAGGAACGCCTGTTCCTCTTCGCTCAAGGTTGGATACAACTCGCTTGCGACATCGTTCCAGTCCAGCCTTCCCGCGAAAAGGCTCCGCTCCATCCAGACGGTTCCCGCCTCAAGGGCCTGACGCTCCGTCTCGGAGATCTTCGGCGCGAAGCGTTTGAACAGCACGGCTGATGAAACCGCGACGCGAAGCTAGCGGCGCCCGACGAGGCCGGCGTCGAAGAGCCGTTTGTCGACGCGCGCGTAGGTCTGGATCGAGGAGGGCGTCGCGATCTTCGTGTGTGGAATCACGATCAGGTGGTTCGGGATGTCCCAGACGTCTTCCTCCGTCGTCATCCAGTCGATCTTGTCGAAGCGGCCGAGGTCGACTGGCTTCGAATAGGCACGCAGCGTCTTCTGGCGACGGAGATTGAAGTACGACTCGAAGTACGACATCACGAGTTCGCGGATGGTCCGATAGACGGGCTCCCGGTAGCGAAGGCCGGAGTAATTCGATCGTCCAATGGAACCCCAGCCGTGTTTCGTCTTGAACACGGCGAGGACATGGTCGTCGTCCTGCTCCGCTTCGAGATCAAGGATGAGGGGCGGGCGACCCTGAACCCGCAGCGCGGCGGCGGCGAAGAGAGCGCCATCCATGCACTGGCAGAAGCCGTCGCGGATCACCCGCCTCGGCGAGCGACATGTGCCCCCCTCCGTGTCGTAGAGCAGCTTGGTGTCGAGGTACTCCTGAATGCGCCACTCCGGAGTCAGGGAGGCAAGGAGGCGGGATTCCGAACGCGTCAATCCGAACGGGGTTTGGGTCGGAGCCGTCATGACCGGCGTACGATACGCGAGGGTGACGGGCCATGGGGCGAGCGCCCGAGCCCCCGTCCTATACTGATTTGGCAATGACTCCAAAAAGACTTCGGAATCTGAGCCTGGGGCTCGGCGGGCTGGCCGCGATGTTGGCGCTTTACGGATGGGACATCCGTGTCCCGGTGAGAGCGGACGATGGGATTCGCACGGTGGACGCGGTGGCGCAGGCCGCGCATTTCGCCGAAGGCCCTTCTCATCCGTATGCGTCCAGCGTCATCGTTCAGTTTAAGGACGCGGTGGATGAGCGGACGGCTGAGCGCACGATCGAGGGCGCGGGCGCCGCGCGGGCGTCTCGCAGCGCCTTCGGCGCGCGCTACGTCCTCGAGCCGATGGCCGGTCTCGATGCCGAAACGCTGATCCGCCGGCTGCGTTCGATGTCGGAGGTCGCGTATGCGGAGCAGGACGGAGTCGTGCATGCGCACTTCTCGCCCAACGATTCGCTCTTCGCGCTGCAGTGGCACATGAAGACGCTCGGCGCGGAGCGCATGTGGGACATCCAGAAGGGTGACCCGTCCGCCGCGGTTGCTGTGCTCGACACCGGCGTAGCGTACGAAGACTTCGGGCCCTTTCGAAAGGCGCCCGACTTTGGATCGACGGTGTTCCTGCAGGGCTTCAACGTCTTCACGCGCGACGGTCACGCGAACGACGACAACTTCCATGGAACCCACGTGTCCTCGATCATCGCCGAGTCGACCAACAATGGAGCCGGGGGCGCGGGTCTCGCGTATCAGACGGCCATCATGCCGGTGAAGGTTCTTGACCGTGAAGGCTTCGGATCGAACTCCGGGATCGCCGAGGGGATCGACTATGTGGTGAACTTCCGTCAGGGGGGCGTCAATCCGGTGCGGGTGATCAACCTGAGCCTCGGCGGGACCTCCCGCTCGCAGACGCTGAAAGACGCGATCGACCGCGCGGTGGCCGCGGGCATTACGGTGGTGGCTTCTGCCGGCAACGACAACATCAGCACCGTGGACTACCCGGCCGCGTTCGACAACGTCATCGCGGTTGGTTCGGTGGACGCGCGGAAGATCAAGGCCCCGTATTCGAGCTTTGGAACTGCCCTCGATCTGATGGCACCCGGAGGCGACATCACGCGGGACGACACCGGCGACGGCCGGCCGGACGGCATCCTGCAGCAGACCTTCGATCCAGCCCTTGCGGCCCGGGGTCGCTACGATGCGTTTGGTTACTACTTCGTCGTCGGGACATCTCAGGCCGCTCCCCAGGTCTCGGCTCTTGCGGCCCTTCTCGCGAAGCAGGGAATTGGAAGTCCCGCCGCGATCCAGGCGTTGATGCAGAAGACCGCCGAGGATCTGGGCGCCGCCGGTCGAGACGACAGGTTTGGGTATGGATTGATCCGGCCGTCTGAAGCCCTCAAGGGTCTGGGGCTCAGCAAATGAATTTGCGATGCCTCGCTTTGCCACTCGCCGCGTGGTGCGGTGCCGTGTTCCTTCCCGTCTCGCCCGCGCGCGCCGACGGCCTGGGTGTGTCGGTTGAAGCCGGTTTGCGGACGATGTCGAATTCGCCGGACACCCAGAAGGCGATCTTCGAAAAGACAGGCGGCCTCGGCATCGGAGCCGGTCTTTTCTTCGATCATGGTTCGCGCTTCCGTTTCAGCATTGAAGGACGCCGCCTGACCCGCGATGGAGAACGCGCCTTCGCGGCCGACCGTACCTCGCCCGCGTTTCGGCTCGGTCATCCGCTGCAGTTCAGGATGACGCAGGGTATCGGTTCCGCCGCGTATCGGTTCGGAAAGTTCGGGCCGGTCGCTCCGTATGTGGCGGTGGGCGCGGGCGTCGCGTCCTGGAAGGAGCAGAGCACGATCGCTGGCCTGG
>JBDSLN010000009.1:0-12182 GCA_039916365.1 Vicinamibacteria bacterium | reverse complement strand
AGAGTCGCACGCGCGGGAGCGCGTACCTAGGCGTGAAGGCAGGTTGCCTGGTCGGGTGATCTGCCTTTTTCTTTTGGCTTACTTCGTGACCCGGCTTTCGAGCCTCAGCGTGCTTCCCATCTTTTTGGATGAGTCCGTTCACATCCAGTGGGCCGAACGACTGGTCAGCGAAGGGCGGATTCTGAGGCCGATCGGCGCGGGACGTGTGCTCGCGGTTGCGGCCTACTCCCTGGCCCTTCCGTTCGAGGACAGACTCTGGGCCGCGCGTGCCATTGCGAGTGTCGCGGGCGCGATCACGCTGATCTTCACGATGCTGCTGGCGGATCGACTCTGGGGACGTCGTGGCGCCGTGATTGCGGGCGCGCTGTATCTGTTGAGCCCTTTCGCGCTCGGGTATGACCGACTGGCGCTTTCGGATGGGTTTCTCACTGCGTCGCTTACGGGCCTGATGTTCGCCGTCGTGGCACTGGCGAAAGGCTCGACTTCCCCGTGGCCGCAAGTCGCGATTGCTGTTTTTATCGCTCTTGCCGTTTTCTCGAAGGTGTCCGCGCTCTTGTTCCTCGGAACCTTGCCTCTCGCGATCTTGATTCTTTCCATAAATCGGGCGGCTGCGGCGCGGCGATCGTTCCTTCCAACTCTGATCGGACTGCTTCTGGCGGCCCCCATGCTCTGGTTTTTCTACGCGAACAGCGGGGAGATCCGTGAACAGCACGTGATCGATCCGCTGATCTCAGGCCCGGCCATGCTGTCGACCCTGCGAGATATGTCGCGTTGGCTGCTCGGCTATTTCACGATTCCGACTCTGCTCATGGCGGCACTCTCTTTGATTCTGCTGAGAGATCGTCGTGCGGTCTGGCTCGCCGTTTCAAGTGCTTTGCCTTTCGTTCTCTTCGCTCTGTTCTCACAGCCCTGGTCGGCTCGCTACGTCCTGCCAACTCTGCCGCCCCTCCTCGTGCTGGCGGCGGGAGGAATCGACGCTCTGGTGCGCCTGGCTGGCGAAAGGCGCGCGATGTGGTCGGCCGCCCTTCTGACTTTGCTGACTTCGGTCAGTGCGTTACCCTTTTCGTGGGCACTTCTCACTCTGCCTGAGACAGCCCCCTTTCCTCCCGACGACCGTATTCAACTCGTCACCGGATGGCCTGCTGGTTATGGTCTGCGCGACATGGCGGAACGCATCCGGCGCGAAGCGGCGTCGGGTCCGGTGCTGGTCTATGTCGACGCCGGGGCGAATCGCACCGTGTCGGCCGGTCTTGCAATTCTTCTCAGCAGTGCTCGATCGGTTGAGCTCGTGGAAGGAGACTTCGCGTCGTCCGAGTTTCTTGCCCGGATGCAGCCCGTGGAAGGTCGCCGCATTCTGGCGGCGGCGGGACCACGGCCGGATGATCTTGATTTTAAGAGCCTTCTTCAGGACGTCGTGCCGGTTCGTCTGGAGGTATTCCAGCGTCCCGGCGGGGAGTGGGCGGGAACGCTGTTCGAACTGTTCTAGGATCAAACCCAAGAGATGATGAATGCCCTGCCTTACCTGGCCTTGCTGGCGACCCTCGTGATGCAGCAGCCCACAACCTCTCCAACGCCGGAGCCTACGCCTTTCTCCGCGCGCCGCCTGGCCGCCGAGAAAATCATCGGCGAAGGAATGGGTGAGGTTTCGGTCGCGTATCGCGCGCTCGATGGCAGCGAGGAATGGATGTTCGACGTGGACAAGACCTACCATGCGGCCAGCACCATGAAGATCCCGGTCATGGTCGAGCTCTTTCAGCAAGACGCCGAGAAGAAACTCAGCTTGTCTGATCAGATCGAAGTGAAGAACGAGTTCAAGAGCGTGGTCGACGGGTCGCCCTATTCGATGGATTTTGGGGACGACTCGGACGACACCGTCTACAAGAACGTAGGAAAGACGATGACTCTGGAGGACCTGAACTTCCAGATGATCACGGTTTCTTCCAACTTCGCGACGAACCTGCTTATCGATCGGCTGGGCGTCAACAACGTCCGCAAAACCGTGACGTCTCTTGGCGCCTACGGTGTTGAAGTCCGTCGAGGAGTGGAGGACCAGAAGGCCTTTGATCAAGGCATCATCAACGAGACCACCGCGCGCGGCCTCTTCATCGCGCTGAACGCGCTTGCTAATGGAAAAGCGGTTTCAAAGACCGCGAGCGCTCGCATGGTGGATGTCCTTGCCGAACAGAAGTTCAACAACGGCATTCCCAAGGGCCTGCCCCCGGGTACCCGGGTTGCGCACAAGACGGGGACCATCACGAAGATCCACCACGATGCGGCGATTGTCTATGGCGATCACCCCTGTGTACTGGTTATCCTCACCCGCGGGATCGAAAAAGAGGCAGACAGCGACGCGCTCATGGCTCGCATCACCAAAGCTCTGTTACCCTCGACGGCCCGATCGCCGAGCGTGTGAATTTTGTTTACCAGTCGCAAGAAGTCGCATGAACCCGGCCATTTGGGCGCGTCCTGCGATGCTATGCTGACGAAATCGTCGAGGAAGCTTTGAGCGACACCGCAAAGAAAACGTTTGGCAAATATGAAGCGCTGAGCCACCTCGGCTCCGGGGCTATGGGAGTCGTCTGGCGGGCCCAGGACCCAGTCCTCGGTCGCACCGTTGCGATCAAGACTATTTCCGCCTCTCTCGGTTCCGACAACGAGAACAAAGAACGGTTCTTGCGCGAAGCCCGCGCGGCCGCCCAGCTCAACCATCCGAACATCATCACGGTGTTCGACTTCGGCCAGGCCGACAGCGAGCTGTACATGGCGATGGAACTTCTCGAGGGCAAAGACCTTAAGGATCTCATCACCGCCGCCTCGCTGACCTTTGACCAGAAGCTCGACATCATGGAACAGGTGGCGGACGGACTCGCCTACGCCCACGGTCGTGAGGTCATCCACCGCGACCTGAAGCCGGGCAACATCCACGTTCAGCCGAACGGTCAGGTCAAGATTCTCGATTTTGGCCTCGCCCGCCTGGGCAGCTCCGATCTCACCAAAACCGGTGTGGTCATGGGCACGCCGAACTACATGTCCCCCGAGCAGGTGATGGGCGAACGCGTCGATGCGCGCTCCGACGTCTTCTCCGCCGGTGCCGTGTTCTACGAACTTCTCACGAACCGCAAGCCGTTCGACGCCGAGTCGATTCACGCGACCTTGTATCAGGTCGTTCATCGGGAGGCACCGCCTCCACGCCAGTGGGATCCGCGTCTGCCCGAGGAGATCGTCACCGTCATTGAAACGGCGATGTCGAAGCAGGTTGACGGCCGTTTCCGTAACGCGGCCGCCCTGCGGGATGCGATCCGAGCCTTCCGCTACGGCGAGGAGCCGGAAGTCGTCGAGTACGACGAGCCCGTCGATGCCAACGGCCAACCCCCCCCCGCCGACGCCACCGCGATTTCCCCCACGCCGGCGCCCGCGAGCGTGACCGGAACGCCCAAACTCGCTCCCTTCAAGAGCTATGGTCGCACGAGCGGTGGTCCGGCCTCGGTAGCTCCGTCTGCTGGAGTCTCGTCCGCGCCTTACACGACGGGTCGAATCGGCCGCTCCGGTTCCCGCCCGCCCACCGGCCCCTCCGGAAACGATTCGCGATCCGCTTCCGCTTCCGCATCCATTCCTCCTCCGCCCCAGCGCAAGCCGATCAGCCCGCTCCTGATCATCGGTGTTCTTGCGGTGTTGGTCATCGGCGGCATCCTTCTCTACCGCGTGATGAACAAGAAGGACGGCGGCAGTCCCGCTCAGTCCAGCATCGACGCGCTGACCGCGAACCTGGTAGAGACCCAGCTCGACCTGGCGCGTCGGGTTCTTGAGGACAAGGACTACAAAGGCGCAGTCGATCAGACCGCCCGCATTTTAAAGCTTGATCCAAACAATCCAGAGGCGCTTGGCATTCGCGAACAGGCGCAGAGTGCTACTCGCGAAATCGATACATCTGTCGCGGCCGCCCGAGACGCGATCGCCCGGGGCGATTCCGCCCAGGCGACTGCGGCAGTCGAGCGCGTCATGGCGCGCGATCCGAAGAATCCGATCGTCGCCGAACTCTCGAGCAAGTTGAACTCGAACTTCGCGGCCCGCGCCACAGAGGCGAAGGCCGACATGGAAAAGGCCAAGGCCTTGGCCGACGCTAAGGTCGGCGCTTCCGCGGAAGCCGCCTACTCGGAAGCCAAGAAGTTCTCGGAGACCGCCGCCACGACCCTGAAGGAACGTCAGTTCACCCAGGCGACCCAGACTTATCTGCAGGCGCGTGACGCGTACGACCGCGCTCGCCGCGCCATCGAAGCTAAGGAGAAGGAAGCGTCCAAGACCCCTCGTCCGACGGGCACGCCCGCTCCTACCGCAACCGTCGCCGCAGTGGTTCCTTCTCCGACGACGCTCCCTACATTGACGATTCGTCCCATCCCGAGCGAAACCATCGCTCCCGTCCCGACTCCGGCGACTCCGGCCCCTACGGCTGTTCCTGTTCAGACCCCGATCGTGGCTCCCACCGCAGCGGGCCCGGTTCCCGAACCGCACGAGTTCATCACCGGCCGCACCCGGGTGACCGCCGCCCCGGTTCCCGGCGCCAAGACGCCGAAGGGCTTTGATATGTCTGGCGTTGCGATGCAGGATTTCAGCGGTCGATTCGAGTTTGAAGTGACGCCGAATCCCCTTGTCCCGGGCGCTCCGTTCCGTGTCCGCATCTTCCTGAAGAACGAAGGGAAGCGCGACGCGAAGCTCGACACGTTCACGGTCACGGTCGCGCGCAACGGTGAAATCACGACTCCGAATGTCCGTATCCAGGAAGCCGACGTGAAGGTCGAGCAGCGCCCGATGATCGCGGAAGTTGCCGGGTCCTGGGTGGCGGGCACCACGCGCTGGGCCATGGATGTCGACGCGATGTCGAAAAAAGGCGAGCGACTCCGCTGCAGCCTGAGCATGAAGTAAGCAGCACCCCTTCGTTTCGGTCTTCCGGCCATGACGCTCACGACTCGACTTCGGAACGCATTCATCGGCGGCCTCGTCGTCCTGGTTCCGATAGTCATCACGGTGAAGGCGCTGTGGTGGCTGTTTTCGTACCTTGACAGCCTCGCTCATCCTCTAGCCAACTTGGTTTTTGGTCGCGATATTCAGGGCCTGGGGTTTCTGATTACGATTGCCACGGTGCTCCTGGCCGGCCTTCTGTTCTCCACGGGCCCGCTGAAGAAACTGCTCGACGGAGCCGACGCGGTTTTGGACGTTGTGCCGCTCGTCGGATCGGTCTACGGAACGACGAAGAAGGTGCTGTCGGGTTTTGGCGGTCCGCAGTCGAAGGATGCGTTCCAGCGCTTTGTTTTCGCTCGCCTTCCCGGACGCACGACTCCCGGCTTCGTGACCGGGTCCTTCAAGCTCACCCTGCGTGACGGTGCCACCCACGACGTGCTCACCGTGTATGTGCCGACGAACCATCTCTACGTGGGCGACGTGGTCATCCTTCCCAAGGACGACGTGGTCGAGACGGATCTCTCCGTGGAGGATGGCGTGAGCCTTCTGCTGTCGGCCGGTGCGTCCGTTCCGCTCACCATCAAGGAACGCTGACGGGCCGGGAACCAGCTTAGGCTGCGCGCCCGATGCACGCCGGAAAGCGAGCCGCGTTATAATTCCGGCCCTCGTCGTCAGGAAAGTTCCCCGCGCGCGACGCACGTCGCATCGTTCCTCAGTAGCTCAATGGTAGAGCGTTCGGCTGTTAACCGAAATGTTGTAGGTTCGAATCCTACCTGGGGAGCCATCTCCGAGCTGGCGGATTCGGCCAGTTCGCCTACGCTCCGTGCAGGCGGAAGTCGACAAACTTTGGGAAAAGCTCGCCATGACGAAGATCGACATCAAAGGCCTGAAAAAGGCCTACGCGACGGCCTGATCTCCGCGTCATGAACAAGACCGAAGTCCTGGCCCGGCTGAAGAAGAACGGCACCAAGGCGACGCTCGACGGGATGGCCCGCTACGGAATCGAAGCGAAAGTCGCTTACGGAGTTCCGATGGGACCGCTGCTGACATTGAGCAAGCAACTTGGGAAAGATCAGGCACTTTCCCTCGATCTCTGGGACACCGGGTGCTACGAAGCACGCCTTCTGGCCTCGCTCATCGGCGATCCCAAGGAAGTGACCCTCGCGCAGATGAAGGCTTGGGGCAATTCGTTTGAGAATTGGGGCGACGGTGACACTGTCTGCTTCAAGCTCTTCGATCAGTCGCCCTTCGCGTGGCAGATCGTGAAGCCTTGGGCACGTTCGTCCCGCGAGTACACCAAGCGGGCCGGATTTGCCCTGATCGCCTGCCTTGCGCTCCACGACAAGAAGGCCCGCGACGAGAAGTTCCTTGAGCTGCTGCCCTTGATCGAGGAAGCCGCTGAGGACGAGCGCAACTTCGTGAAAAAAGGCGTGAACTGGGCTCTTCGTTCCATCGGAGGGCGGGGCCCGGTCCTGGCTGACGCCGCCCTTGCCCTCTCGGAACGGTTGGCCGCGTCAAAGAACCCCGCCCCAAGGTGGATCGGAACAGACGCGCTTCGTCAGCTCGCCGGCCGCGCGGAACGAGCGAAGTCGCGCGTGACCGCGGGCAACGCCAAGGCGAAGAGAGTCCAGGCGACGTCGAAGGCTACGAGAGGAGGCGCCAAGCCGTCCACGGCCAGGTCTGGAGCGCGCTTGAAAAAACTGTGATCTTCAGGCGAAGCGCACGTCGTCCCTGCTGTGTCGAATCAATCTGGATTGGGTTGGCGTGACTCAGCGAGGCTTTTCACCGCCCGCGCCAGATCCACTGGATGAACTGGCTTCGCGATGTGAATCTGAAAGCCCGCTTTGAGGACCTTCAGCCGATCCTGCGTGCTCGCATAGGCAGTGAGCGCCGCCGCGGGAATTTGCGCCTTCTCTTCCGAGGTGAGCGCGCGCACCCGTCGCAACAGTTCGTATCCGTCTTGACCCGGCATTTCGATGTCGGCGATCAAGACGTGCGGCGACTCGCGCTCGATCATCGCGATTGCTTCATCAGCCGACCCCGCGACCCGCGCCTCGGCACCGCACCGCTCGAGGATTGCCGCTGCGACTTCACGGCCATCCGGCTCGTCATCGACCACGAGCACGCGAATACCGCCGAGTGGCGGCGCCGACTGTTCCCACCCCGGATCATTCTTGATGACCGCGGGCACCGAGCGCCGGTCGCTTGGCGAGAGAACGGTCGTCGCCGGCTGTGGCAGCAGGACCCGGAACAGGGCGCCAGTTTCGCCTTCACGATTCGTGGCATGAACGCTTCCACCATGCATCTGAACCAGGTGCTTCACGATGGCAAGTCCCAGCCCCAGCCCGTGATGCGGCCGAGTGCTCGACGAGTCCGCTTGACGGAACCGATCGAAGATATACGGCAGGAACTCAGGCTTAATCCCCGCTCCGTTGTCCTCGACCGTCGTTTCGAGGTGCGAATCGGTGCCGATCAGAGTCACCCGCACCAGCCCGCCCTGCGGCGCGAACTTGATTGCGTTAGAAAGCAGATTCCAAACGACCTGCTGCAGCCGCCCCGGATCCGCGGAAATGGAGTCGTCGCACTCGAAGCGCGCCTCCACCGTGATGTTCTTGGCATCGGCGGCGGGACGGAGGCTGTCGAGCGCCGCCTGAATGACCACCGGCATCCTCGTAGGCTCAAGGTTCAGCCGCAATTTGCCCGCGATGATTCGGGACACGTCCAGGATGTCGGAGATCAGTTGGCTCTGAAGCTGGGCGTTGCGCCGGATGGTTTCAATCGCCTTCGCCTGCGTCGCCTGGTCGAGCCCGCCCGCCTGAAGAAGGTAGGCCCAGCCGGTGATGGCGTTGAGAGGCGTCCGAAGCTCATGGGAGAGGGTCGCTAGAAATTCATCTTTGAGACGATTCGCCGTCTCCGCTTCGAGGCGCGCGTCCTGCGCTTCCTTCAGCGCCGACTGGATCTCCGCCGTGCGATCCGCCACACGCTGTTCCAGTTCTCGATTCAGCTGTTGCAGCTCTTCCGTCTTGCGATACAGGTCGGCGAACACCGAGACCTTCGCGCGCAGGATCTCCGGAACGATCGGCACGGAAACGTAGTCGACGGCGCCCGATCCGTAGCCTTTGACACGGTCTGCGTCCTCGACCAGCACGCCCGAGACCAGAATGATGGCGGTCTTTTGAAACCGCGGATGATTACGGATCATGGCCGCAAGCTCGAATCCGTCGAGATCCGGCATGCAGACGTCAACCAGGACGACCGCGATGTCGGTCTTCAACAGGTGCTCCAGGCCTTCCTTTCCGGAGTTCGCGCGAATCAGGTTCTCGCCCAATTCGCCAAGGATGGTTTCGTAGCTGAGGAGCTTCGCGGGCAGGTCGTCGACCAGCAGAATATTGACGGGCTGCTTCATCGATGCAGCCACATGCGCAAAGCGGAAAGGAGTTGTTCGGTGTTCACCGGCTTCGCCAGGTAATCGGAGGCGCCCGCTTCGAGACACTTCTCACGGTCGCCCTTCATGGCTTTCGCGGTCAGCGCGATGATCGGCAGACGCCGGTACTCAGACGTCTGTCGGATCACCTGCATGGTCTGGTACCCGTCCATCTCCGGCATCATGATGTCCATCAGCACGATAGCTATCTCGGGCGTCATTTCCAGTTTACTGATGGCCTCGTGCCCCGTGCTCGCGGAGACGACCTTCATGCCCCGGCGCTCAAGAACGCTGCTGAGCGCGAAGATATTGCGGACGTCGTCGTCGACCACCAGCGCGGTCTTTCCCAGCAGGTCGTCATCCGACCGATGCAACCGCTCCAGCATCTGCTGCTTTTCATCGGGCAGGTTTGCCGTGACGCGATGGAGAAAGAGCGAGGTCTCATCAAGAAGGCGCTCCGGCGATTCGACGCCCTTCACCACAACACTTCGCGCGATCGCGTGGAGGCGAGCATCCTCGTCGGGGGAGAGCTCCTTGCCGGTGAAGACCACGATAGGCAGGTCGCGCAGGCTGTTGTCCTGGCCAAGGCGATCGATCACTTCAAAGCCGGTCATGTCCGGCAGGCGCAGGTCGAGCACCACGCAGTCAAACGGCTCCGCGTGCAAAAGCTCAATAGCGCGCTCGCCCGAATCGGCGGTGACGATCTCGATGTCGTCGTGACCCAAAAGCGCACGGATGCTCAACTGTTCGGCCGCATTGTCCTCAACCACGAGGAGCCGGCGTTTCCGGGGCGTCGCGTACGCCTTGATCCTGGACAGCGCGGCATCGAGGCCTTCTGTCGTGGTTGGCTTGGTGACATAGGCAAAAGCGCCGCGCACGAGGCCGTGCTGACGATCTTCATCGAGCGTCACGATCTGCACCGGGATATGTCGGGTCGCGGCATCATGTTTAAGCTGGCTCAACACGGTCCAGCCCAGCATGTCGGGCAGGAACACGTCGAGCGAAACCGCGGTAGGACGATAGTCCCTCGCCAGCGTCAAAGCGTCGGCCCCGCGCATCGCCACCAGGACCTTGAATCCCTTGTCGCGCGCGAGGTCGACAAGAACCCGGCAGTAGTGAGGGTCGTCTTCGACCACCAGCAAGATGGCGTCGTCGGGGTGAAGATTGGCGCGGTCGTCGAGAATGGCGTCGGCTGGAGGCTCGGCCATTCGGATCGCCGGTTTGCCGAAGATCCTTCCCGGCGTTGTCTGCCGAGTGACCGAGGCGGCCGAAGCATCCTGGGCGGGAACCGGCATCGCCGAGCCTTCATAGCTCTGAGGCAGATAGAGCGTGAAGGTGCTGCCGGCACCGGGGGTGCTGCGGAGCTGGATTTCGCCCCCGAGCAGCGTCGCGAGCTCGCGGCTGATCGCGAGGCCGAGGCCGGTTCCTCCGTACTTGCGGCTGGTGCCGGCGTCGGCCTGCTGGAACGCCTCGAAGATGATCTTCTGCTTTTCGGGCGGAATGCCGATGCCGGTGTCCGATACTTCGAACGCCACGACGGTCGCTGCATGCTTCAGGATTGGGTGATCCGGGTTCCACCCGCCCTTAGCCGCCGATACGTTCAGGCGCACGCCGCCCTGAGCGGTGAACTTGAAGGAGTTTGAAAGCAGGTTCTTGAGAACCTGCATGAGACGCTTCGAGTCGGTGATGATGCCGCGGGACAGAGTGGGGTCGATCTGGACCTGGAACGACAGCTTGCGGCCCTCCGCCTCGTGACGGAACGTCCGCTGCACCGTGTCCAGCAGGTTGCTGTACGGAATTTCTTCCGCATCGACGCTGACCGTCCCCGACTCGATTTTCGAGAGGTCGAGGATGTCGCTGATCAGGTTCAGCAGGTCCGTGCCGGCGCCGTGAATCGTCTTCGCGAATTCGACCTGCTTGGGCGAGAGATTCTTTTCCGGATTTTCGCCGAGTTGCTGGCCGAGGATGAGGATCGAGTTGAGCGGTGTCCGCAGCTCATGCGACATGTTGGCCAGGAACTCAGACTTGTACTTGGAGGTGAGCGCCAGCTCGTCGGCCTTCTCTTCGAGGGCGCGACGAGCCTGTTCGATTTCCTGGTTCTTGCGTTCGACCTCGACGTTCTGTTCGGCCAGCTGCTGGGCTTTCTGGGCTAGCTGTTCGTTCTTTTCCTGCAGTTCCTTCTGCTGGGTCTGAAGTTCGCCCGCGAGCTGCTGGGACTGAGTGAGCAGCCCCTCGGTCTTCATCGTGGCCTCGATACTGTTGAGGACAATGCCGATGCTGGCGGTGAGCTGTTCGAGGAAGCCGAGATGCGAGGGGGTGAACGCGTTGAGTGCGGCCAGTTCGATGACCGCTTTGACCTCGCCTTCAAACAACACCGGCAGCACGATCACATCCTTGGGAACAGCTTCCATCATGCCCGTCTTTACCAGGGCAGACGAGTGGGGCACATCGCTTACGTAGAGACGCTGCTTCTCGGCGGCGCACTGACCAAGCAGACCCTCGCCGATCCAGAGCTGCTGCTTCGTGTGTCCCTCGCCGCCGTCGGCGTAGGACGCGAGCAGACTCAGGTGCGGTGTTTCCGCTTCGGCGCGCATCTGATAGATGAGACCGTGCTGCGCGTTGACGATCGGCGTGAGTTCAGACAACAGCATCCGCCCGACGCTGGTCAGATCGCGCTGTCCCTGCAACATGCCGGTGACGCGAGCGAGGTTTGTCTTCAGCCAGTCCTGCTCAGAGTTGCGGTCGGTCGTCTGCCGCAGGTTGGTGATCATCGTATTGATGTTGTCTTTGAGCTCGGAGACTTCGCCGCGCGCATCCACCTGAATCGAACGAGTGAGGTCGCCTTTCGTGACGGCGGTCGCGACTTCCGCGATGGCGCGGACCTGGTTGGTCAGGTTCGCAGCGAGCAGGTTGACGTTTCCCGTCAGGTCTTTCCAGGTGCCCGAGGCTCCTGGAACGTTGGCCTGACCGCCGAGCCGTCCTTCGACGCCGACCTCGCGCGCAACCGTTGTGACCTGATCGGCGAACGTCGCGAGCGTGCCCGTCATGTTGTTGATCGTCTCCGCCAGCGCTGCCACTTCGCCCTTCGCCTTCACGGTCAGGTTCTGTTTGAGATCGCCGTCGGCCACTGCGGTGACCACCTTGACGATGCCGCGCACCTGTTCGGTGAGGTTGGCGGCCATGACGTTGACGTTGTCGGTCAGGTCCTTCCACGTGCCGGCGACGCCTGGGACCGCAGCCTGTCCGCCGAGCTTGCCTTCGGTTCCAACTTCGCGCGCAACGCGTGTGACCTCTCCTGCGAACGCGTTGAGCTGATCGACCATGGTGTTCATGGTGTTCTTGAGTTCGAGGATTTCGCCCTTGACGTCGACCGTGATCTTGCGCGACAGGTCGCCGCGCGCCACGGCGGTCGTTACTTCCGCGATGTTACGAACTTGCGTGGTCAGATTCGCGGCGAGCAAGTTGACGTTGTCGGTGAGATCTTTCCAGGTGCCGCCGACGCCGGGCACGACGGCCTGTCCACCGAGACGTCCGTCGGTTCCGACTTCGCGGGCGACGCGCGTGACCTCGGCCGCGAACGATCGAAGCTGTTCGACCATCGTATTCAGCGTCTCCTTGAGCAGCAGGATTTCGCCGCGCACATCGACGGTGATCTTCTTCGAGAGGTCGCCGCCTGCGATCGCGGTCGCCACTTCGACGATGTTGCGCACCTGTGCGGTCAGGTTTGACGCCATGAAGTTGACGTTGTCGGTGAGGTCCTTCCACGTTCCGGCGACGCCGGGCACCGCGGCTTGACCACCGA
>JBDSLN010000008.1:0-4119 GCA_039916365.1 Vicinamibacteria bacterium | reverse complement strand
GCCGACCGTTTCCCGGACACGCTCCTGGCCTTCCCTTACTTTTGGCACCCATCTACGCGATCGGTGGACGACTGGCCTGCGCCATCTTCCTGGGCATCCTCGTCGCGGCTGTCGGTGCGCTGACTTTCGGGATCGCGGCTTCGGAGGGACTCCCAACGCGCGCAGCCCTTCTGGGCGGCCTTCTCGCCGCGGGTCCGCCGCTTGCGGCCTTCGCGCTTCACATCTACACGGAAGCGGCGGCCGCGTTGGCCCTGGTCGCCGCCTACGCGCTGGTGCGCTTCGGGCAAGGTCGGCCGATCTACGCCGCTTCCGCCGCGGCCCTTGCCTGTGGCCTTCCGTTTCTTCATCCCCGGATGGCGGTCGGATCGGTCGCGATCGCGATCGCCGCCTTTGTTTTGCGCGATCGAGTATTTCTTTCAGCATTCACGGGCGTGACCTTGATCGGCGCCACGCTGTACGGGCTCTTCTGGATGAGCATCTTCGGCACGCCGACTGGTTTGGGAACCTACGGCGGTGTGCCGGAAGACGCGACGTTCCAGCCGGCGCAGGCCTTCATCGGATTCCTGTTCGATCGCGCCTATGGTCTTCTTCCCATAGCTCCCGCCTTCGCGGGGCTTGTGTTGCTTGGTTGGCCCCGTCGGTCGACGGATGAGAGCGTTCGATGGATGCGGGTCGAAGCGGCCTTCGTAGTGGCCGTCGTTCTACCGGCCTTGCTTTGGCGGATGTGGTGGGGAGGTCAGTCACCTCCGGCTCGTCTGATCGCGCCCATGATTCCGTTCCTGGCGCTCTGGCTCGCTCGGCAATGGGACTCCGTCGGTTCACCCGCTCTCCGCGGCCTCGTGATCGCCGTCGCGGCCTGGTCGTGGGGTCTGTTTCTCTTCGCCGCGTTCCAGCCCGGAAGGCTTCTGTTCATCAACAAGAGAGTGCGACCCACACGTCTGTGGGATGCGTTGTGGCCCGGCGGTCCGCTGGATGGATGGCTGCCGGACATGGCCCGCCCGGAATCGTCGGACTGGAACTTGGGGCTCGCATGGATGACGGCGCTGTTTGTGGCCGCCGTGATCGCGCGGATTTTTAGAGTTAGAGCAGCGCGGCCTCGCGCTTTGAATCACGGGTGATGATGTAGTAGAGGACGGCCCGATGCTTCTTGTTATTGCCGGGACCCATTTGCGCGAGCGCTTTGTTCAGCATCGTATCGAGCTTTGCGCCGTCAGGGAGACCGAGACGTTTCACCATGAAATTCTGCTTCACGCGTTCGAGTTCGTCGGCATCCGCCGCCGAGATCATTGACGCGTCTTCGCGATAGACCGCAGGCCCCAGAGACTTCACCACCGCTTTCACGAGGACGTCGTCAACCTTGACTTTGAGCTTGCTGAGTTCTTTTCGATACTTATCGATGAGTTCGATCTGTGTGGCCATAATCGCTTCAATGTACGTCCCACCTGACGATCTGACAAACGCACATCGAGTGTTCCCCTGGTGTCCGGAGACCGTGCCGGCGCCTTGCGGGGTCTGATCTCGGCTCGGTCCCGGGTTCCGTCATATCCTCCTGAGCGATTCAATGATGCGCCGCGCTTTCTCCGCGATGATCGTCCTGGGCATCCTCGCGGCGGCCGGATTCGCGGTCTCTCTCGCGCTGCGACCGCGCCCGAATGTCGTCGTTTTCGATCTGGCGGACCGGCTGCCTTTCGCCTCACGGACGTCGTCGCGCGACTTCATCGCGTTTGGATGGCCCGAGGCGGAACAACACCTGGTGAGAGGCTTCGGCGGAGATCCGGAAGCGCGTGGCCGAGAAAAGTTTCTCTGGG
Organism: Vicinamibacteria bacterium; assembly: GCA_039916365.1. Lineage (GTDB taxonomy): Bacteria > Acidobacteriota > Vicinamibacteria > Fen-336 > JAGNNV01 > JAGNNV01. The sequence goes on along the minus strand of JBDSLN010000008.1, from coordinate 2,311 downwards.
TCAGGCAGGGCGCGGCCATCAAAGTGGACGCCGCGGAAGCTCGCGACCGCGTTCTCGTCTTCGACATCGAGGCATACCAGGGAATCGAAGACCAGCGTCTGAGCCTGACCGTGAACGGAATGAGTCTGGGTGTGCAGGAGATTCCATCGACCCGCTCGCGCGTCCGTTTCGACTGGCCGGGCACCGCTCAAGGAGCGTCGAACGAAATCGGACTCCAGTTCTCCCGAGCCATCGTCCCCGCAAACGAGAAGGGCGGGTCAGGCGACACGCGCGACTTTGCCGCTGCGTTGTTCAGCGTGTCGGTGAGCGAGGCGAAGGACGATACGGTCGACCTTCTCTTAGAGCGAGAGACGCCACGTGCGTTCGAGATCACGGCTAAGGATGGCGTTCCCTCTTTTGTGCTTCCCGGCCGATCGCAGACGTCCTTCGCGTTCCGCCTCCCCGCGAACGCGACGCTCGAGTTCGAGGCCGCGCTTCACCCCTGGTCGCTGTCTTCCGGCGGAAAAGGATCGTTGCAGATCAGCTTCGATGCGTCCGACGGCCGCCGCCGCCGCAGCGTGCAGCTTCCTCTCGGCCGAGAAACCACGACGCCGACGAAAATCGCGCTCACGGGCGAGGCGGGAACTCCCTTCATCGTCAGGATGGAGGTCGTCTCAGAAAATCCGGGGCTCACCTTCGCGGCCATCCGTGCCCCACGGATTCTCGGAGATGCGGAGGCTGTGCCGCGACCAGCATCCACAGCCGCCCTCCGGCTGGCCGATGACGTCAAAGCGGCAAAACCCAACGTGCTGTTCGTCGTGCTCGACGCAGCGCGCGCTCAGTCGTTCGGCGCCTATGGGCATAGACGCGCGACGACACCGAACATCGATCGCTTCTCCAAAGACGGATTCACCTTCGACAACGCCTACACCACGGCCGCGTTCACCAACTCGGCGATGTCGTCGGTCTGGACGTCGGAGCAGCCGGACCGCCATCATGGCAATCTGTCATGGGCGGCGAAGCTTCCCGCCGACCGGCTCATGCTGGCCGAGGTACTGACCGCGCAGAGCGTCTACAGCGCGGGCTTCGTGGCGAACGCGGTGGCCGGGACCTACAACAACTTTGATCGCGGTTTCAAGGAGTTCAGCGAACCCTTCACGAAATACGGCTCGCAGGCTTCCGCCTTTCGCAATGTCCTCCCTTCATTTCTAGATCGGATGAAGGCGGATGGCAAGCGGTTCTTTGCCTACGTTCACTACCGGGAACCGCACGAGCCCTACGATCCGCCGCCACCCTTCAATACTGTCTTTGGCCCCGATGGTCCGATCCCCAAGGAACATCGCGATGGGGGAGATGTGGCGAAGAAGTGGCTGAAGGATGTCAACGACGGCACCGTCGCGATCAGCGCGGACGAGCTTGACCACCTCCAGCACCTCTACGACGGCAACCTCGCCTTCGCAGATCAGGAGATCGGCTGGCTTCGAGGAGAGCTGGAATCACGCAGCCTGTTCGAAAACACACTGGTGATCCTGACCGGCGACCACGGAGAGGCGCTGTTCGAACACGGTTGGATCGGTCACAACGCCCAGGTCTTTGAAGAGAGCGCTCATGTGCCGCTGATTGTCGCGTTGCCGAAAGCGCTGCGCGCGGCACACCCCCCGGCGCGCGTGGATTCCCTCGTCGATCACACGGACATCGCACCCACCGTGCTCGAAGCCTTCGGACTGCTTGGCACGGGCGGGTCGGCCAAATCATTCCAGGGACACTCGCTGTTTTCTCTCATGGCGGAGCCTACGAGGGCCGCGAAGGCGGGTGACTCACGCGAGGTGCTGACCCGCACCATCTGGGATCGCCCCATCTACTCGCTCAGAAACTCCTCGCACACCTTCATCCTCAACACCGCCAACGGAGAGAGTTCGCTGTTCGACCGGAGCACTTTGCCGCGGCTGGAAGACAAAGATCATGATCTCGGCCCGCGCGCGCCCATAGCCCTTCGCGAAACCTATCGACAGAATCTGCTTGCCTGGATCGCGAAGCTCAAGCGCGGCGGCGACATTCAGGATGACCTCAAGGGAATGACGAAGGATGTCTGCGAACAGATGAAAGCGCTCGGGTATCTGACGGCCAAGTACCCTTGCCCGGCAGAGTGATCCTTAAATGCATCCGCGCGCGGGACTGGTTGCGTAAACTTCGATATGCCCTTCGCTGATTCGCACACGCACATCGACCTGGCTGAGTTCGATTCGGATCGTCCCGCGCTGCTCAAGCGCGCCGCCGAGGCCGGTGTAGAGCGCATGCTTCTGATCGCCCAGGCTGACGACAGCGCGGGCCT
>JBDSLN010000007.1:0-11290 GCA_039916365.1 Vicinamibacteria bacterium | reverse complement strand
GGGACCCCGCGGCCGGGCGCGGTGCTGCCATCATCGCCGCCGGATCCAGTTTTTTCGTGCCCGCGGTCATGCTCGGCGCGGTCATGCCCTGAACCGTTTCTGCGCTGAGCGACGGCATGGCGGAGGTGGCCATGGTCGATCCCACGGAGATGGTCGCGTCGCTGACGGCTTTGGCGAAGGCTGTGGCGGTGGGCCAGCGGGCGACCGGATCCTTCGCGGTGGCGCGCAAAATTGCTCGGGTGACTTCTTCCTGAACCTCGTTGACCGAAGGCAGCGGCATCGGCTCGCTCGCCTGCTTCATCAAGACGGCGATGGGCGTGTCGGCGGAGAAGGGCACGCGACCGGTGAAGAGTTCGTAGGCCACGATACCGAGCGCGTAGATGTCGATGGATTTGTCGATCGACTTTCCCAGGGCCTGTTCGGGCGCCATGTACTGCGGTGTGCCCGTGATCATCCCGGTCTGGGTCAGGTGAGCGCTCGACTCGACCATTTTGGCGATGCCGAAGTCGGCCAGATATACACGACCCGCGTCGTCCAGCAGGACGTTCTGCGGCTTCACGTCGCGATGGATCACTCCCTGACTGTGCGCGTAGTCCAGAGCGTCAGCCACGTCCTTGAGGATGCGCGCGCTCTCAGTGGGGGCCATGCGTCCGCGCTTGATGCGTTGCGAAAGCGAGCCGCCCGAGATGAGGCGCATCGCCATCCAGGGCGTGCCGGTCGCGGTGTCGATGTCATAGGCAAAGATGGGAATAATCTGTGGATGCTCAAGACGGGCGACGGTTTGCGCTTCACGCCGGAACCGCTCGGCGAAGGTCGGATCATGCAGGAACTCTGGCGGCAAAACCTTTAGCGCGACGTAGCGATCCAGGGAGGCTTCATACGCCTTGAACACGCTCGCCATGCCGCCCCGACCCACGGATTCCATGATCCGGTACGGACCAAGATTGCTGCCAGCTAGAAGCGCCATACGTTGAGACTACACCGCGACTTCGGAGCCGGTCCAAGGCGCGTGTGCCGTGCCTCACGGACGCATTATGGGAGTGGAACAAGGCGACAACCGTCCGCATGGCTGACGCATTCGCTTTTCTTTCGCCTATACTCCTTTCCCGTGAACCCAACTCCTCGTCAGAAACAGATCCTGGACTTCGTCACTCGTTCGATCGATCGCCGCGGTTTTGCTCCGTCCATTCAGGAGATCTGCGACCACTTCGATCTGGCGTCCACGGCGACCGTCCACAAACACCTCAAGAACCTGGCTGCGCGGGGTCTGTTGACCCGCGAGTCGCACCGCTCACGCGCACTTGAAGTGCCTTCGGCCCACGTCCCGGAGGCGGTCGAGATTCCCCTTCTCGGAAGCGTGGCGGCGGGCTCGCCCATCGAAGCGATATCGAACGCGGATTCGATCTCCATCCCCGCCGACTGGCTGGGTCGAGGCGAGCGCTTCGCCCTTCGGGTCAAGGGCGACTCGATGATCGAAGCTCACATCGAGGACGGCGACATCGTGGTGGTGGAGCGTAAGGAGACGGCTCGCGACGGCGAAACGGTGATCGCGCTGGTCGATGGCGCGGAGGCTACCCTCAAAGTCTTCCGGACCCAGGCCGACGGACGGGTGCGCCTGGAGCCGAGAAACGAAACGCTTGCGCCGATGATCTTCGCCGCGAACCGCGTCAGAGTTCAAGGCACCGTGGTCGGCGTCCTGCGCCGGTACGCATCCTCTTAGGGAATCGTCACCACCGTCGTACCGCCTTCGGTGATCTCGAAGGCCTTCTGTAGGCCACTTTCCAGAGTCAGGCGGTATGAGCCAGGCGCTAGGTTCTCCATGCGCTGAGTCAGCCGGCTGATGCGGAATGAATTTGGACCTCCCATCCCGAAGCCAACCGGCGAGCCGTTGACCGAGATGATCTGGCCGCTCTTCGCACCGCTTGCAAGGAAATCTTCAGTGGTCCGAAACTCCACGGTCCCGCCCGGCGTGAACGCGAGACGGAGAACGGTTGAAGGGGCCGTGACGTTGGGAATACGCACGGGCGCGTAGCCGGACGCCTGCGCCGTCACGACGTAACTGCCAGGAAGGAGTCCAGGGATTTCGCCCTTGCCGTCGGCATCGAGGCCGACAGGTCCCGTAAACGCGTCATTCGTTCCCTCCTGGACGCGCACGAACAGGCTGCGCACGCCGAATCCCATCTGAGCATCGCGTGCCTCGACGGAGAGGCCTGTCCCGCGCTTCAAGGCCAGACGCAAATCCTCGCCCGCCTCACTCGCTTTGTTTGTTTGAGTCAACGACTCGTAGCCGGAGCGCCGAGCGGTGATCTTGTAGTCGACCGGCTCCAGATCCTCGAAGGCGAACCGGCCCGAGGAATCCGTGGTTGTGACCATGCGCGGCTGGCCCCCGGAACTACTCGTGCCGGCGGGTGTGAGGCGCTGCACCTCGACTGTCGATTCGAGGGGCAAACTGCTCGCTCCATCGACCACGGCTCCAGAAAGTCTTCCCGTGGGGATCACAAGATCGATGGATGTGTCGGCGGTGAGTTCCACGATCTGGCTCACCTGGGAAGAAAACCCTTCGGCGAATGCGGTGAGGTTGACGCGTCCTGCTTCGAGGCCGACGATCCGGAAGGCGCCGCTTTCATCGGAGCGACTGCTTGCCTGGCGTCCCGTGCCGGACATGAAGGCGGAGATGCGAGCGCCCACAACCGGCGCGCCGCGGCGCACGATGGTCCCGGAGATCGACAGGCCGTCGCTGAAGACAATCTCAGCGGCGACCTCGGCTTGACCTTCCGCGACGATGACTTCCTTCGTCGCGGTGTGGCTTGACCCCGCGATGAGGTCGCCCGCGGTCGCGCGCAGGGTGACGGTGCCCTTGGGAACGCCGGAGAACGCGAACGATCCGTCCACATTGGTACGTGTGTTCGCGAAGTAATCCTGGCCGCCCTGCGCGCCCACCATCACTCCGCCGCGTTCGCCGTCCGAAAGTCCAGAGACCACGCCGCGCAGAGTGGCGCCTGCGTCGAGCGACAGCTTGATGTCTTCGCGGATATCGCCTGCGTTGAGCGGAACGTCGATGGAGGTGCTCGACTCGGTTCGCATCGAGGCGCCGACTTTGTATCGCCCGGCACTCAGATGCTCGAATCGAAAATGCCCGACTCCGTCGGTCAGGCTTCCCTGGTTGTCGAAGCCGAAACGGATTCCACCGTCGCCCGAGTTTTGGAGTGAGACCTCGGCACCCGCGATGGGTGCGCCTTGCGAAGACAGCACGATGCCGGCAATCGTTCCGCCTCCCGTGAGAGGAATATCGATCGCGCCGTCCTTGTCGTCAAGTGTCACGCGCGCCGCCCCTTCGGTGTACTGCGATTGCCGCGCGGTCAACTGATACGAACCCGAGCCCTTACCGGTGATCTCGAAGCGTCCATCCGCGTCGGTGATGACGCCGCCACCGTCGCCGCCGCCTGGGCCGATCACGAATATCCCACCACCGCCTGAATTCGCATTCGTCGCGCTGACGCTCGCATCCTGAACGCCGCGCCCCGTCTTGCCGTCCACCACGCGCCCGCGGATCACGAGTCCGCGCGATGCCTTGACGTCGATGGTTTTGGTTTCACCACTGACCACCGCTACGCCGCCGGAGCGCGCGTCCTGATACGTCTTCGCCCATACCGTCACGTCCCAACTACCGGGAGGCACATCTTCAAAGGCGAATGAGCCCTCGCTGGAGGAGAAGGGTGTTCGTCGATCGTTGCCTCCGCCGCCTCCGCGTACGATCATCACCACGCCGCCTGAGCGCGCGGGCGTGAATGACGCCTCGAAGTCCGTGATTGGAGCGTTGGTGGCCGCATCCAGCACCCGACCTGCGATCCGTCCGCGCGTTGCCACCTCGATTTCGACATCCGTTGCCGGCGCCACCAGATTCTTCTTGCGCGCATCGCCAGTGAAATCGGCGACTCCAAAAAGACTCAGGTCGTAGGCAGTTCCGGGGATGAGTCCTTCGATGAGGAACGATCCATCCGGATCGGTCGGCGACATGTTGTTACCGCGTCCCCCCAGAAGGCCGCCGCGCGCGTTGGTGGTGCTACTCGCACTCGGTCGGGCCGAAATCGAGTAGCCGGTTACGGGCTGGCCGTTTGGTTGAACGACGCGGCCCGAAATGGTGGCGCCCGGGTTCAGCGTGATGTCCATGGGTGAGGCCCCTTCCCCGGCCTTCACGCCATTCGTCGTGCTCCGCGTGAAACCAGTCTTGCTGACGGTCACGTCGTAGTCGGCGGCTGCCAGTCCCTTGAAGCCGAACTTGCCTTCAAAGTCCGTTTCGACCTGCGGGCGGATCGACTCGATGGAATTGAACGACACCATGGCGCCGCCGCGTCCGCCCATCATCTGGACCGAACGATTGACGACTACCGTGGCACCCGCGAGCGGTCGTCCCTCCTTATCTTTCACCACTCCCGAGAGAATGAAGCCCGGTGAAAGAACGACTTCCACCGACAGAGGCCTCGCAGCGCCCGCCACAAGATCGATTCCAGGCATCTCCCGGCGCTCGAAATCTGGATGCACGACACTCAGCTGTTGATTGGAACCCGGCGCGAGTCGTGTTGCCTTGAAGGTGCCGTCGGGACCGGACACGAACGCCGCCGCGGCGCCATTGGGACCACCGACGCGGGAGAGTGCACGGAAGGCCATACCCATCCGCGATTCGGAGGCAGGACTCAGCGTGCCGCGCGCTCCAACGATCGGCTGTCCCTTCTCGTCGCTCACCCGTCCGACCAGAGTGACCGCAGGCGTGAGTGCGATGTCGAGGATCTTCGCTTCGCCCGCGGCCAGTTCGACATCGCGACGATCCACCACCACGAACGTCTTTTCATCGAAGCTCACGCGGTACGAGCCTTCGGGAAGCCCGGAGATCTTGTAGCGCCCATCCGTCGAGGTGCGAGCGATGAGGTTGGTTCCGGCTGCGCGGGCTTCTACCTTGACCGAAGGAACGAGCCGGCCGGTGTCGGTTCGGGTCACCCGTCCTTCGATGGATGCGGGCCGCTGCAAGGTGTAGGTCGTAGCACTCCCCGATGGCGTGGACGGCAACGCGGTTTCAAGCGACGATCCATCCTGGCCCAGCGCCTGGAGGCGGCCCTTCTTGAGCGGCGTTCCCGGAATATCAAACTTGCCGATCGCGTCGGTTCGCACCCACCGCGTCACCGCGTCGCCCACTACGCGGACGACCGCATTGGCCGCAGGCTTTCCGCCCCATTCCTTCAACAGTCCCGCCACGTGCGCGGTGGTTGGGTTCAGACGCACGGTGAACGGCGTTCCCGAGAACTTCTCCGCGGCCGCCTGCGCTTCAAATCCGGGAGCCGTGACACTGAGCGAACTGATCGCTACGGTGAATACGCGCGGTCCTCGTTCCTCCACGTCATCGAAACGGAAGAGACCGTCTTTGTTGGTTGTCGCAGCGATGCCATCGCGTCCGCGCCGGACGCGCGCGAGTGGTACGGGTTTGCCCGCAGCGTCCACCACACGGCCCGAAACGCTTTCGCCGCGTCCGAGGAGCACCTCTCCCAGATCTTCCGCGTCCGTCTTCTCGAACACGCCGGGCAACGTTCGAGCAGCGAGACCGCCGAAGGCCACGCGGACGACAAAAGGTACAGCGGTCGCCGGCACGGCGAGTTTGAAACGGCCGTCGGCAGAGGAGGAGGTACTCGCGATCGCGATGGGAGCCGCCTCGTCTTTGGTCTCGCGCAGTGCTATGGCGTAGCGCGTCTCGTAGGGAAGTGCCGTGATGGTGGCGCCCACGATTCCTTTGCGCTCGCTTACCACTCGACCCGTGATATCAGAGGCGGGAGCAAGTGTTGCCGCGCCTAGAAAAAGGCTGATGTAAAAAAGTTGTAAATGCATGACTCTCCTCAGTTTGCAGACACTACTCCTGAGACGGACCAATGTGCGCGGTGGCTGCTCGCGCCGCACCCAAAACGTCGCGAACGCTTAGAACGCGTCTGGGGAGGGCAGGAAGCCGATGATGGGATTCCAGACTTCGGAGGGCTGAAACGCGGCCTTGTACTTCATCTTCCGCGAATCGCCGAGCCAGTAGCCAAGATACACGTAGTCGAGGCCGAGCTTGCGCGCGTGATCGACGAGGCTCAGGATATTGAAGACGCCGAGCGCGCGTCGGAGCGACTCTTCGGGATCGAAGTAGCAGTAAACCGCGGAGAGCGACTTCGGCTCTCGGTCCACCACCGAGACCGCGAGCAGCTTCCCATAGCCGTCGCGGAAGAGGATGTCCTCGGTGTGGACGCAAGTTGAATAAAGGAAGTTCTCGAATTCCTCCCGCGATCCGTCCATCGCGTCATCATCGGGCGCTTCCGATGAGTGTCGCGCCGCGAGGTAGCGCTCGTAGAGACCATGCTTTTCTTCGGTGGGCCGCGCCTCTTCCACCGAGACGATGACATCCTGATTTCGCTTCGCGCAACGCTTCTGCGCGCGATTCAACTGGAAGTCATCCACCGGAATCCGGATCATGCGGCAGTCAGAGCACTTCCTGCAGTCCGGCCGATAAACGACCGAACCGTTGCGACGGAAGTTCACCTGCATCAGGGAGTCGTACAGACCTGCGGGCAGCGGCCGGTCGCAATCGAAACCCGAGAAACGCGCCGCGCGTCCCGGCACGTAGGGACACGGGAACTCCGCGCCCGTCTGGCAAAGACTGGACGCGATCATGCGCGCGATCAGAGAGTAGTCCGGGCCCATCGGAAAGCGAGATTCTCGCACCGGTTTCTTTTCCAAGGGAGGGGCCGCCCAAACCGCGACCTTGCCGAATAAGATCTCCTCAACAAACTGAAGGAGCTTCCCATGCGTATTGGTGTTCTTCGTGGCCGCGAAAATTCGTTTCCCGAGGCTTTCATCGGCAAGGTCAATTCAATGGGACGCGGCGTGTTCGCCGAGCAGATCCAACTCGGCGGTACCAAGCTCAACGAGCCGGTGCCGTATCGCGTAGTCCTCGACCGCATGGGCCACGAGGTTCCTTACTACTCCGTCTATCTGAAGATGGCGGCGCTTCAGGGCACCTACGCCATCAACAATACGTTCTGGCGCAACGCCGACGACAAGTTCTTTGGCTACGCGATTGCCGAGAAACTTGGCATCGCGGAGCCGAAGACGGTTGTGCTCCCGAACTTCCAGTACGTGGACGACGTCAACGAGGAAAGTCTGCGCAATCTTTGGCCCATCGACTTCGAGATGTATGCCGACTACGTGGGCTTTCCCTGCTTCATGAAGCCGGCGTTTGGTGGCGGCTGGAAGGACGTCAACAAGTGCAACAACATTGAAGACATCATGCGGCACTACCAGGCGAGCGGCCAGAAGACCATGATGCTGCAGCAGGCGGTGACGTGGGACATCTACATCCGCATTCCCACCATCGGCCGCAGGCACGCCCGCGCCATTCAATACGATCCAGCACCCGGCGGCCTGGGCGGCTACAACCAGGACTACGACTCGATTCCCTCCCGCATCCGTGATGAAGCCGAAGAGCTTTCGCTTCGCTTCAACAAGGCTCTCGGATACGACATGAACGCGATCGAACTTGCCTATAAGGACGGCCGCTACTACGGCATCGATCTCACGAACTACACGCCCGACCTCGACTATCGCGCGTTGAAGGACGCTCACTTCCCCTGGGCGGTGGAGAAGATGGCCGACTTCGCGGTGGAAAAGGCGCTGTCCGGCGAAGGGACACCCGAGCCGCCGACCGCCGCCAGCCTGATGGCTCGCTGACCGTTAGCGTCGTGAAGCGGGTGAGTCTGTGATCGCCCGCGCCCATGCACCGCGCCTTTGGGCGGTGGCGGCGTTCTTTCTTGTGCTGACGTTCCTGTGGTGCGGGCCGATCCTCACCGATCCGGCCCACGTCACCGGCGATGTCGGCGATCCGCTGCACATGGCATGGGTGATGGCTTGGGTGGGCCATCAGGTGGTTCGGCATCCGCTGGAGCTGTTCAACTCGAACAACTTCTATCCCTATAAGAACAGCCTTGCCTTCGGCGACCATCTGCTTCCCGAGGGTCTGCTGGCGCTTCCGATCAATCTGATAACCGGCAACGCCGTCCTGGCGCTTAACTTGGTGACCGGCTTTGGGCTTCTCACGTCTGCCCTCGCCGCGTTCTTCCTGGTGAGTCGCCTGCTCGACAATCGTGCGGCGGGTTTGGTTGCAGGCACCGTGCTGATGTTCAACAGCTTCATTCAGAGCGAGCTGCTGCGCGTGAATGTGCTTCAGCTTCAGGGATGGTGCCTGGGCCTGCTGCTTCTGTGGCGGTTTGTCGAGAAACCGTCTTGGCCGACGTCGATCCTTTTCGCGCTGGCCGTGGGGATTCAGGGACTGACGGGAACGTACTACGCCGTTTACTCGGCGTTTCTAGTTCCTCTTTTTGTCGTGGCAGCGTACTCCGCGCGTCGTCGCGCGCCATGTATCGTTGAGTTCGTTCGACTCGCGGCGCCTTCGCTCGTCGTGGGCGTGATCGGCTTTCTCTTTCTCTCTCCGTATCGGGTCAGCGCATCGCAGTCGCTTGCCCAAAAGCCCATTCCTGATGGAGCCGACATCGCTTCGTTTTTCTTGCCGGGTAAAGAGTTCTGGCTTCTCGGCGGCGTGCTCCCCTTCGCACCCAAGGGCGAATCGAATCACTTCCTTGGCTACATTCCATTGTTGCTGGCCGCGATCGGTGTGATGAGCGCTCTGCGGAATCGCTCAACGACCCCGCCGGTCCGGCGCTTTCTGATCTTCTCCGCCGCCATCTTGATCGCGATCGGCGCGTTCATTTCCATCGGCGGCTATCCACGATTCATGGGCGCGCCTTTGGGAACCAGCCCGTACCTCGCCGTGCTCAACGCGGCTCCCCTCTTGAGAGGGATGGCGACGGTCGAGCGTGCCGCTGTCCTGATCCAAATCGGCGTGGCGTTACTCGCGGGCCTGGGAGCGGAGACGTTTCTTCGCGAAAGGTCAGCGTCTGCTCTGGCGTTTGCGATCGCCAGCCTGTGTGCAGCCGAGCAATGGACGAGGCCGGGACCCGGCTTCCGCGTGCCAACCGGGTCCGAACTTCCCGAGGTCTATCGTTTCCTTGCGAAAGATCAGGGTCCCGTCGTGGAACTGCCGGTGTTCCCCGATCGGCTGCTGCGGTTCCGCGCGCTCTATCCCTACTTTTCGACCTCCCACTGGCGGCCGGTTCCCCTCGGTCGAGCGTCGTTCTATCCACCCGCGCATGACTATTTCGCGATGCTGCTCCAAGGCTTTCCCGACGACCTGTCGATGGCCGCTCTGCGCGAGATGAAGATCCGCGACATCGTTGTCCATCCGCGTATGTGGGAGAACCGACGTGCCGGACGGCTTCGCACCATCGACGGCTCTGACTTCCAGCTTCTCAAGTCTTTCCCGGGCGACGCGCCCGAGGGCGCCGCTCGTTCTCTCGACATGGGCGATGAGCGGGTCTATCGCGTTCCGTCTGAATCTGGCGCAATGTCGGTCTGCCGGCCTTCACAGGAACTGAATCGGGCCGCGCTCACCATCACTTCGTCCGCGCGCGATGGTCTCGACCGGCTGCGCGACAACGAGCTAGACACCTCATGGAGCACGGTCGGTCCTCAGAAAGAAGGCGATGTCCTGGAAGTCCATTGGACGGACGAACGGCCGTTGGCGGCGATTCAGCTCGATCTTGGAAGCCGGCCTTCGCACTACCCGGTGGCGCTCCGTGTCGATATCCAGGATGGCGCGGGCGTCTGGCAGGAAGTGGCGCCTCTTCAGCCGGTGGACTCCGCGATGGAGACGCTGCGTGAGCTCATCCACAGCGATCCCAAAGCGAGCCGTACAATACGCATTCCGCCCATCCAGACGCGGGCGGTGAGGCTGCGTGTGGGCAAGGACGAAAGCCGGCCAGGATGGAATCCCTGGTCGGTCGCCGAGATTCATCTCTATTCCGAATGTTCCAATACGGCCCGGCCGTAGAGGGGTGTGGTATGACCTTTGATATCGATCTTCCCGATATGCGTGTTCGGCCGAACTCCCGCGTCCGACTGAAATCCATCGACACCGACTCGACGGGCTCGTACGAGTCGAGGGAGCTGGCCGAGAAGCATCTCGCGAAAGGTGTGAAGGAACTGCGCCGCATGCAGGACATGCTCTATGCGCAGGACCAGCAGGCGCTGTTGCTGGTGTTCCAGGCCATGGACGGCGCGGGCAAGGATTCGACCATTGAGCACGTGATGTCGGGCGTGAATCCGCAGGGCTGCCAGGTGTTTTCGTTCAAGTCGCCTTCCTCGGAAGAACTGGATCACGATTTCTTCTGGCGCACCGCGAAGTGCCTGCCTGAGCGCGGACGCATCGGTATTTTCAATCGTTCGTACTACGAAGAGACGCTGGTGGTCCGCGTGCATCCGGAGTTTCTCGACAAGCAGCGCCTTCCGCGCGAACTCGCAACCGACCGCATCTGGGACCATCGCTTCGAGGACATCCGCAACTGGGAGAAATACCTGACTCGCAACGGCACGGTGATCCGGAAGTTCTTCCTTCACGTTTCCAAGGACGAACAGAAGCGCCGGTTCCTGGCGCGTCTTGAAGAGCCGGAGAAGAACTGGAAGTTCCAGGCGGGCGACATCACGGAGCGCGGACTCTGGGATGAGTATCAGCGCGTGTACGAAGACATGCTCGGATCGACAAGCACGAACCACGCGCCGTGGTACGTGATTCCCGCCGATCACAAGTGGTTTGCGAGACTCGCGGTTGCGGACATTGTGATCGACACGCTTCGATCGATGAAATTGCACTACCCCAAACTTTCTAAGGAGGCACGTGCGGGGCTCGACGCGGCCAAGCACACCCTGGAGAACGAGTAATGGAAGCCAGCCAGGCCGGATCCAACGAAGAACGGATCATCCGCGCGGCCGAGAGCCTCATCGACGAAGCTGTCCAGTTCACGCAGGAAATGATTCGGATCCCCACCGTGAATCCTCCGGGCGAGTTCTATGAAGACGGAGCGCGCCACATCGGAAAGTGGCTGGAGAAGGCTGGCTTTGCCGCCGAATACATCATCGCCGAAGGCCTGCCGGAGCACACCGCCAAGCATCCCCGCGTCAACGTGATCGGGCGTCGCGAAGGTGCGAATCCGGGCAAGACGCTTCATATGAACGGCCACTTCGATGTGGTGCCTGCGGGTCGTGGCTGGACGAAGGATCCCTTCGGCGGCGAAATCTCAGACGGGAAGATCTGGGGTCGCGGTACGTGCGATATGAAGGCCGGCATCGCGGCTGCGGTGTTCGCGTCTGAGGCGATACG
>JBDSLN010000006.1:0-4500 GCA_039916365.1 Vicinamibacteria bacterium | reverse complement strand
GCGCCCAGTCCGCTGCGCCGCCCACGCGACGCCGAGGGCATGGTTCCCAGCCGAAGCGGTGACGAAGCCAGCCGGGCTCGCAGGGCGCCGCGTGAAGTTGGAGAGCGCGCCGCGCACCTTGAAAGATCCGGTGGGCTGCTCGCATTCCAGCTTGAGCAGGGTCTTGCACGTCGAACCGCTCCTCTTGATCTCGAGGAGACGGGTGGGCTTGAGATACGGACCGACGAGTCCGCGCGCCTCTTCAACCATGGCGGCGGTCAGTCGGACAGGAGCGATCATGAAATGGTTTCCCCTTGAGCGGAGATGAGATCGAGGACGCCTTCGCCCGAATTCGAGCCGACGAGCGCCCGTGTCTTATCGCGCAGGGCCACGAGGTCACGGAACGAGTCACCCTCCAGATCGATGGGTGAACCGATCCAGAGCGACACTGGTTCTGGCCGCGGAACCCGCTGGCCGTCGCGCAGCATCTTGCGCGTGCCGTGCAGGGAAAGCGGCACGATCTGACAGCCCGCGTCGGCGGCTGCCCGAAATGCCCCCAGTCGGAACGGGCGCACGCCGTCGATGTGAGTAAACGTTCCCTCTGGAAAAACCAGAACACTCTGGCCGCGTTTCAGCGCGTCAGTGACCTGCGAGGTATCGGACGCGCTCTTCTGCGCGTCATTTCGTTCGACGGTGATATGGCGAGACCGCCGGATGAAATGGCCGACCAGGGGATAGGTCAGCGCCTCTCGTTTGGCGACGAAGACGAAGTCCTCATCGAGCAGCGCGCGCAGGACGATGACGTCAATGTAGGACGCGTGGTTGCAGACGAGAAGGACCGCCTGGTTCCTTGGTTGAGGGGCCGTCCCCGACACCGATGCCCGTGACGTCATCAGTCGCAACGCGAGTTTCGCGGAGAGATGCTCGAAGCGTCGCGCCGCTCGTGGGCGGAGGAGGCTCATGACGACCCACGCAACCGGCGCGTAAGCGAGCCACACCGAGTAGATCAGGATGCCCCGAAGCGATAGCGCGATCCGGTCCGTGCGACCGGCGAGCCAACTCCGTGCGAAATGCCCCGCGAGTCGGACACGCGAAAGCGCCGAATCGTTCTTCTCCCGACCGAGGGATCCCGCGAGATAGAGAGCCTTCGTGTCGTTCCGGCGGATTTTGCCGGACGAGGTCTTGGGAACGGCTCCGGGGGGCGCGAGCTTCACCACATCAGGCGGAGCGCCGATCGCGTTCGAGACACGCTCGATGATGTTGCGCTCGATCTCGTCGCGTGCGCCGCGGCCGCGCGCCTTGGTTTCGGCGACGATGACCACTTGCTCGGTTCCGCTCCGCGCCTCCATCACACCAAACGCCGCCACGCATCCTTTACGGACCCCTTCAACCTCGGAGGCGGCTTCCTCGATTTCCGCCGCGACCAGATTCCGCCCGCCACGAATGATCAGATCCTTTAAGCGGCCCGCAATGTGGAGTTCGCCGTCCGCGATGTACGCCAGATCGCCGCTGTCGAGGAAGCCGTCAGGCTGCATGATGGCCGCCGTCGCCTCCTCGTTCTTGTAGTAGCCGGCGGTGGTGGAGGGGCCGCGGAAGAACAACCGCCCGACTTCACGCTCGGGCAGCGTGTCGCCCGCGTCGTTGACCACCTTGATCTCAGGTTCAGGGAGCGCGCGCCCGACGCTTACGAAAATGTTCGGCTGAGGATCGTCATCCGCGGCCCTGGTCGCGTGCCCCTTCTCGAAGGCCGCGCGATCGACACGATCAAAGCGAGGTCCGCGTTGCACGGGCGGCATGGCCAGGGCGACGGAGCATTCCGCCAGACCAAAGACCGGCATCATGGTCTCGCGCCGGAAGCCGAACTTCGCAAACTTCTGCACAAACCGATCGATGGTTTCCGGACGGACAGGCTCGGCACCGTTGAGGGCGCTCCGCCAGGAGGAGAGATCAATCCCGGCGATGTCTTCGTCACGGATTCTTCGGACACAGAGCTCGTACGCGAAGTTCGGAGCCGCCGACATGGTTCCGCGTCGCCGATGGATGTCCTGCAGCCAGCGTTCAGGTCGCGCGAGAAACGAAAGCGGCGATCGCAGGGCGAGCGGATAGCCCGAAGCCATGGTGAAGAGCCAGCTGCCGATCAATCCCATGTCGTGGTACAGCGGAAGCCAGCTGACGCCAACTTCAACGGGACGAGCGTCGAGCCCGAAGCCAATGGCGCGTACATTCGCCATCAGATTCGCGTGATTCAGGAAGACCCCCTTCGGCGATCCGGTGCTGCCGGATGTGTATTGAATGAAGGCTGGATCGTCGGGACGCGATTGAGGCGACATGCGAAGACGCGCCTGCGGATCAGACGCCAGATCATCCGCGGTCACGACGGCCAGGAGCGACGGAACGATCGACTTCAGAACCTCTGCGATCGGCTTGGCCCGTCCTATCGTGATCATGATGCGGACGCCCGCTGACCGCAGGATGGCGCCCTGCCGCTCGGCGTACTCGGCCAGCCGATCGAGGCGCACGGGGGGGTAGATCGGAACCGCAATGGCGCCGAGCAAGAGCGTTCCCTGAAAGGCGCGCAGGAAGTCGAACCCTGTGGGGAGCATCAAGGCAACCGTGTCGCCCTTCGTGATGCCGCGCGCGGCGAGTCCGGCCGCCACACGCGACGCGCCCTCGAACAGCTCACCATACGTGATGTCTCGCTCCGAGCCGTCGTCCTCGGTGAGGAAGATGGTGATCCGATCGCGTGACTGCTCCGCCCGAGTGGCGAGCGCCCGATCCAGGGTGCGTGCCAGATGTTCCGGTCCGGTTTCAATGGCACCGGTCTGAACATCCTCGCGCCGCGCGACCGGCTGCGCTGCCGCGACCACCGGTGCGTTTGAGACTGCTGCAGCGATCTCCGCGCACGTATCTGACTGGAGCACGCCGTCTGGGAGCGATCGGCCAGATCGGCGCTCGACGCGCGTGATCAGTTCGACCTTTTCGAGGCTCCCCAAACCCACTTCGCGTTCGAGCGACGCCTGCTCGCTGACCGCTCGGCCCGCGCGATCTCCAGCTGTCTCTCTTGCCAGGGCGCGCGCTTCGTCGAGGACGATCTCGAGGGAAGACGGGGCGCCGGCGGGATTGTCCACGCCTAAATCCTAAAGGAGCCGCCTGACTACAATAAGGGAGGCCTCATCATGAAGGAAACCAGGAGACAACATGCAGCAAGTCGGAATGGCGGAAATCACCAGGATCTTCGAGATCACCGACCCGATGGGGATTCATCGCGAGAGCATCATGATTCCGCTGGGACCGAAGCCGGGCGGTTCGGTGAAGCGGAAACCGAACGGCAAGTTCGAGATCGTGGTGGACGCTTCGATGGATTTTGACCAGTGGATCAGCGGACTTGCCGATGCGCTGCGCGCGGCGGGCGCCGAAGGCACTTCCTGATTCCAGGCAAAAGAAAAGCGGCGCCTTAAGCGCCGCCTTTCAAACGGACTGGTTTGAAGACTGTCTCCGCTCCCTAAGCGCGCCGTGGCGGCCTTGAGGAGTGAAGATCGCCTTCAAAGGGGCAAAACTACGCTCCGAACACCGCGTCCTTCGCAGCCTTCGCGATCACGAACTTGAGGCGCTTCCGGGCCGGGATGCGGATTTCCGCACCGGTCTGGGGGTTGCGACCCTTGCGAGCCTTGTAGGCGCGGACGACCAGCTTGCCCACGCCGGGGATCACGAAGCCGTTCTTCGCTTCCTTGTGAGCCAGACGAGCAAGCTCCTCGAGATATGCGGCCGAGGTCTTTTTGGGGATCGACGTTGCTTCTGCGAGTGCGGTCACGAGCTTTGCCTTTGTCATCGGCTTTGCCATTGGTTTTCTTTCCTCCTAGAAAGGGTTGGTTTGTGCGGCCACATTATGAATTGTGTTCAAGCCGAGTCGCTTCCGTACTGACGCGAGATCCGCCCGACTCGCGTCATTGTACGTGTTTTGGCGGGGTTTCTGTCAAATTGACAGAGATGCTCTAGCGATTCGTCTCGGCCGGATCGCCTTCGAGGATGAAGACGACTTCGCCTTCCTTCGAGAGACCAAGGTCTTCGCGCGCGAGTCGCTCGACCGCACGCGGATCTTCGCGGAGCGCTTTGATGTGCGCACGGAACTGCTGGTTCTCGTCACGAAGTTTGTTCACAGAGTGAGTGAGTTCCTGAAGTCGCGTGCGTTCGCGGAAGACATGCATGACGCCCTCATCGTCCCGTAAAGCCCCCCAAACAAGCGCGCCCACGACGAGCGCCGCCACTGCCATCGCCTTCAGGCGTGGAGTGCGGGAGGGACGGGGAGCAGGTGCCGGCATCTCAAGTAACTTCTCTTCTTCGATATCTAAAATATTGTCAGACATCAATATTCTAGACCTAGATGCCTGCCTGGCGGGAACCCGCCCGGGCGGCTGTTGTTTCATAGCGCTCAAATAAGTCCTGGAGCTTCGACGAAAGGCCCTTCAATTTCTTCAAGCCTTTCTTGAAGCGGCGATGACGGTTCACCAGCTCGCGCACGCG
>JBDSLN010000005.1:0-4623 GCA_039916365.1 Vicinamibacteria bacterium | reverse complement strand
ATCCATGAAGTCGCAGCGGCTGCCGGTCGTCTGCTCTTCTCGCTCGAGACCCAGGCAACTCCACGAAATCGCGACGACGAAAAAGAGAAAGCGCGAGCCCGCAATCTCAAGCGATTTGGTGCGCCTGCATCCTAAGCAGCACTAGACTTCGGACATGCTCAAGCTTGCTTCGGCCTCTGCCTGCGGCCTCGTGACCGCACTGTTCTTCGCTACTCCGACCTTCGCCCAACCGGCCCGGCCCGAAGCCGATTTGTGCGCGGTGACACCCGGCGCCCAACCGCTTCTGCCCGCGCGCCTGATGCAAGGCATGGGCACGACGAACATGCCCGTCACCACCAACTCCGACGACGCGCGGAAGTTTTTCAACCAGGGCGTCTCGCAGATGCACTCGTTCTGGTTCCTCGAATCGGAGCGGTCCTTCCTTCAGGCGGCGACCCTGGATCCCGACATGGCGATGGCCTACTGGGGCATCTCGGTCAGTGCCGCAGGCGACTATCGCCCGGCCTTCCAGCTTCTCCGCGATCCTCAAGATGGCGGTCGCGTTTCCTCGGGCGGCGGCGATTCAACCGCGGTGGCGCAAATCGCGCGCGGCGTTGGCGGTGCGGCCCTCGAGCCCGCGGTGAGAGCGCGTGAGTCGATCGAGAAAGCGATGAGCCTTCGCGACAAAGTGACGCCGCGCGAGCGTCTCTATATCGAAGCGGAAGCGGCGCGTCGCAACCAGGCCTCCAAGACGAAAGATGCGGATCACATCGAAGGACTCCGCAAGCTGATCGCGGCCTATCCCGATGATCTCGAAGCGCGGTCGATCCTGGGTTTGGCTCTGCTTGATGGGTTCGATTCAGTGACCAAGGAGCCGCGCAAGAACACGATGGAAGGCATAGCCATGCTCGAAGCGGTCGTCACGAAGGACGACAACAACTTCGGATCGCACCACTACCTCATTCACGGATGGGAGGGCAGCAAGACGCCCGAGCGCGCCTGGCAGGCCTGCAAGCGCTATCCCGAACTGGTGCCGAACATTCCCCACGCGCTCCACATGCCGGGGCACATCTACGCGCAGAGCAACCGCATCGCAGACGCCGTAGCGGCCTTCGCGGCGGCGGCCGACAACGAACGCAGCTACATGGCGGCCGACGTTCTCTATCCGAACGGCCATCACGGGCACAACGTTCACTTCCTCATTCATTCCTTGAACCTTGACGGTCGCTATCAGGATTCGATGAAGCAGGTCGCTCACCTGATGAACGACTACAAGGAGACGCCGCGCGAGCGTCGCGGAAGCAACCAGCGCGTCACGTATCGCCAGGGCTACTACGGCCTGGTGAAAACGCTGGTGCGGTTCGAACGCTGGAACGAGATCCTCGATGGAACGACGATTCCTGTTTACGACCGCCCCGAGCAAAACGCCTGGCGCGTGTGGGCCAAGGGGCTCGCGTACGCAGCGACCGGCAAACGCGCCGAGTCGCAGGCCGCTCTCGTGGAGCTGACGGCCCTGCTCCCCCGTCTTGACGCGTCACGCCGCCCCATGGCGGTTGCGCAGATGGAGCTGGAAGCGACCATCGCGGCGTATCGCGGCGATCGCAAGAAATCGCGCTACCTCTTCCGCAAAGCAGCGGACCTCGAAGCAGGCCTCCTCTATACGGAGCCGCCCGCGTATCCGCGTCCGGTCGTCGAAGCCTGGGGTCGGGCCGCACTCATGATGCACGACTACACCTCGGCCGAGAAGGCGTACCGCGAGGCTCTCTCTCGTGAACCGGGTGGCGGTCGGGCGATGTTCGGCCTCGCGGCGGCGCTTACCGGCCTCGGACGCGTGGGCGATGCTGAGAAGGTCCGGCAAGATGCCCGTAAGGCGTGGGCGCGGGCGGACGCGGATCTTCCGCAGCTCAAACTGGTCATTCGCTCTGCTGACGAAAGCAGCGCGCAGCACTAATCGGCAGTCAGGAGTCCCGCTCAGGGCGTCGGGGTCAGAATCGTCCCAACCAGATCCGCTAGCTGACGTCCTGAGAATCCGCGTCCTTCAACGCTCGCGCGCAGACGTCCTTCGCGGTCGAGGATCGCGGTTTGCAGCGTGTGCGTGATCAGACCTTCGTCGGGCCAGTATTCGATTCCGAACGACGCGCACACCGAGGCTACGGCTTCAGATGAGCCGCTCAGGAAATGCCAGCCGGGAACATTGGCGCCGTATCTTTCCGCGAAGTTATGGAGGACGTCTGGCGTGTCGTATTTCGGATCAAAAGACACGGTCAGCAGAACCAGATCCTTCCCGAGCCGATCAGGATAGCGCTTGCGCAGGTCGCTCAGATTTGCGACCACACGCGGGCAATAGTCCGGAAGGGGGCAGCGGCTGTAAATGAAGCTCACGACAACCACTCGGCCACGGAGCGAGGCGAGGGAGACCGGTTTTTCATACTGATCGATCAGCGTGAAGTCAGGAATGACTTGCCCCGTCTTGACCAACGCGGTCACCGCCGGAGTCATAGTGAGACCCGCATCTCCGCTCGCCGCGGAGACCAGCTTCAGACGATCGATGCGCGTGCCGATGCTCCTCGGAATGAGCCGAAACGAAACAACGTCGCCGGGACCAACGCCGTCGAGCATTCTTGGATCACGAACCTCGAACAGCATCACCATGGCGCCCATATATCCAAGGATCGCCTCATGAGACACCGTCACGGACGAGGCGGCGCGATCCACCCTCAGAACCAGTCCACGCGATTCGTACCTCGTCGAAGCGCAATCGGCCAGGGACGCGCAGAGGAGACCAAGGAACAGACGGCGCGGGAGCAAAGACGTTATTTGATCGCGAACTCTTTGACGCCCGAGCCCAGATCCGTGCTGTAGGACACGTAACCGATGCCGCCCGCGTTTCCCTTCACGAAGGCCACAACCTCCGCCTCGGACGGTTTGGCCGGTGGCGGAATCGCCTTGCCACTGAAGATGAGCTGCTGCCACAGGCTCTCGACCGCCTCGATTTCCTTCCTGAGGATTTCCTGGCTGAAGAGTCTTCGTGTCGACGTCTTCCCCGCGAGGTCCACTGGAGCCACAGTCGTCCCATCCGGCCATTTCGTGGCCTTCCCCAGGTAGAACTTAGAGACTTCCTCGCGGCTCATCGAAGAAAGCGCATTCGCAGAATTCACGACCACGCGCATGCCGGCGTTGTCGGCACGGACAACGCACAACGGTCCCATGAGAATGGCAACGACGGCAAGCGAGAGCAGTTCCCTTCTCATGGGCATGGTCCTCCTGTTCAGGCCTTACCGAAACGCGCCTTACGGGAGAATCTCTCCAGCCTGGGCGTCCTGATCGCCGGATCATAGGACGGCCCGTCGGTGAGTACAAGAGAAACAGATGGGGACAGCATGACGATCGAGGAAAAGATCAGCCCGCAGCGCCGACCGGCGACGGTAGGATGACGGGATGGGAACGCGCCTCTTGATTCCGGAACCTCCGCCGGGCCGTCTGGATGAAGCCGGCATCATCGCCAGCTTCGCACAGCGCATGATGTACACGGTGGCGAAGGACGCGTACACCGCGCGGGATTTCGATGTGTATCAGGCGCTCGCGTACTCGGTGCGGGACCGTTTGATGGAGCGCTGGTTCAAGACACAAAGTGCCTACTACGTCGCCGATGTGAAGCGCGTGTACTACCTGTCGCTCGAGTTCCTGATGGGCCGGGCGCTGCTCAACAACGTGGTCAACCTCGGCGCGCGCCACGCCCATCTCCAAGCACTCAGGCAGCTTGGCTACGACCTCGAAGCGATCCAGGAAAAGGAATGGGATGCGGGCCTTGGCAACGGCGGATTAGGACGCCTGGCCGCATGCATCCTCGACTCCGCGGCATCGCTCGCCCTTCCCTTCTACGGATACGGCATCCGCTATGAGTACGGCATCTTCCAGCAGCGCATCCAGGACGGCGCGCAGGTCGAGTCGCCCGACAACTGGCTGCGCTACGGCAACCCGTGGGAGATCCCGCGCCCCGACGCGATTTTCCCGGTGAGGTTCTACGGACGGACCGAATACAACGCGGATTCTCACGGTCGCATGCGCGCGCGCTGGGTCGACACGCAGGAAGTCTGGGCCATGGCTTACGACACCCCGGTCGCAGGCTTCTGCAACGACACCGTCAACACTCTGCGCCTGTGGTCCGCGAAGTCGAGCCGCGAGTTCGATCTCAGCCAGTTCAACGAAGGCGACTACGTTCACGCGGTTCAAGACAAGACGGACAGCGAGAACATCTCCAAGGTTCTTTATCCGGCGGATGACCGGTACGCGGGCAAGGAACTCCGACTGAAGCAGCAGTACTTCTTCGTCACCGCGACCTTGCAGGACGTGCTGCGTCGCTTCTTTAAGTTCGGCGCGCGATCCTTCAGGGACATTCCCGACAAGGTTGCCATCCAGCTCAACGACACGCATCCCGTTCTAGGCATTCCCGAGCTGATGCGCATTCTGGTCGACGAGCACGACGTCGCGTGGGATGACGCGTGGGAGATCACGCAGAAGGTCTTCGGCTACACCAACCACACCGTGCTGCCGGAAGCGCTCGAGAAGTGGTCGGTGGATCTGTTTCGAAAGCTGCTGCCGCGTCATTTCGAGATCATCCAGGAGATCGACCGGCGCTTCCGC
>JBDSLN010000004.1:0-9630 GCA_039916365.1 Vicinamibacteria bacterium | reverse complement strand
TTGAACGTCTTCCGGATGGCCGGCCGGAGGCGTTCGAGGAGCGACTCGAGCGTGTTGGGATTTCGCGGCAGAGGCTCGACGAAGGTCTGGGCCAGTTCCTCGGCCATGTCCACGTCGGCGGCGGGTTGGCGGTCGAGCGAGTCGATCTCTTCGCGCACAAAGCGGGACGTGAGATCGAGAGCATGCTGCAGCGCGTCCGTCGTCAGCTCAAGGGGATGCATTTTGGAGGGCTAACTTTAAGAGGGGAATGATCTTTGTGCTGGCGGTTCGCGGAGAACAGTCACGAGTCGCTAAACTGGGCGGATGCCCAAAGCCCGCGCCCCGAGGATCTGCCCTCGGTGATCAAAGCCTTCTCCGAAGTGTTCACGCCTGAGGTTCGCGACGAAGCACAACGCCTCTTTACCGCCGGCCGGGTTGAAGTTCTGGCCATGGAAGACACCTTCCTGACCACGTCCGTGAAGGATGGCATCAGCACCGAGCGCGTTGTGATCAAGCGCCGCGCCGATCGTTTCCAGATCTCGTGCACCTGTCCCGACGGTAAGTCGGGAGCCTGCCCCCACGTTCTCGCGTCGATGCTAGCGGCTCGCGGCCAGGGATTCGGTCAAGTTGAGACGAGCGGGCCGCGCGCGGTCGAAGACACGGAGACGGTCGCCGAGCCGGACCAAGCCTCGGCCAGCAATCCGCGTCGCCGTCACGTGGTCATCGACGCCCTGCCGTCTGTGAAGGCCCAGAAGAGTTCCGAATCATTCGACGAGATCGAAGAGTCGGATGGCGAACGTTTGCCTTCGGTCGACTGGCGCTTCCGTCTCGCCACTCTGAAGTCGCAGACGGCGCCTCCTCCCCTGCGGGCAATGGACCTCGCCATGGAGGAAGCTCCTCCCACCGAGATCCTGTACGCCATCGACGCCGCCGCGTCGGCGTCCAGCGACGGCGCCCTCGTCCTGATCATCGCGCACCGTGAAATGAAGCGGGATCACGAATGGGGGCGCATCAAGTTCGCCCGGCCCTGGCGCGGCCTTGCCTCGGATCTCCACAACGCCGCCGACCGCCGCATTCTGGTTCTGCTCTCCGGCGCCGATCGCGATGCGGATCTCGCTTCGAGCTTTCGCCTGCATGACATTCACCGGGTCGCCGCGCGCTACCGCGTCGCTCCCGAAATCCAGTGGCTCGCTTTGTCGCTGATGGCGGAGACCGGAAGGCTCATCCTCCGTCATCCTCCTGAGCGAGAAGAGGCCGCGTCGTTCCTCGGCATGGACGACGGTGGTCCGTATGCCCTTCGCCTTCAGGTAGGCGCCACCGTGGCGTCGTTCGCGCTCTCCTGCGAACTCGTACGCGGCGAAGACAAGATCAAGATCAGCGAAGTCGAGCTCGCGACCAAAGGCGGCATCGTCGTTTTCCGCAACACGGTGGCGCGCTTCGAGCCGGTCGAACAGTTTCCCTGGGTGGACGATCTGGCCCGTCGTGGCGCCATCGAAGCGCCGCGGCGTCACCAGGATCGTTTGCTGCGCGAGATCGCCGAGCTTCCCAATGGCATCGAGATCGATCTTCCCGAGGATCTCGGCATCGACCGCGTCATCGGAACGCCGGCGCCGTTGGTACGCCTGAAGCGGCTTCCGAAGGTCGGCGAAGAGGTGGATGTTCCGCTTGAACTGCTCTTCGAATACGGCGGCGAGCTCATCGAGATCCGTTCGCCGCGCAAGGGCGTGCTTGACCACACCGGCAAGCGCATCATCGTGAGAAACGAACCCGCCGAGAAGGATCTTCGGCTGAAACTTCTCGACCTGGGCGTGTCGGTCTCGCGCGACGGCAAGGGTTTCACCGTTCCGAGTGCTGATGTGTCGGCCCTGCTGCCGAAACTCGGCGACGAGGGATTCCGCGTCCTGCTTCGCGAGCGTGAATTGAAGCGCGACCTCGGTCTGCGATTCCGCGTCTCCTCCGGTGTCGACTGGTTCGACCTCAAGGGCGGTCTCGATTTCGGCCACGAGGTCGTGCCCTGGCCCGCACTTCTCAAGGCTTTGCGTCGCGGCGAGACCGTTCTGACTCTTGCGGATGGTTCGCAGGGTCTGATTCCCGAGCGATTGGTCAGCCGCTATGGTCGTCTCGTTCGCCTCGGAGAGGCCGAGGAAGACGGCATTCGGTTCGCCAAGAGCCAGGTGGCTTTGCTCGAAGCGATTCTTGCGGGCGAGACCGACGTCGAACTCGACGAAGCGTTCAAGACCGCGCGCGAAGCCCTCAAGACCTTCGAGCGCATCGAGCAGCGCGTCGAGCCTGCGACCTTCCAGGGTTCCCTTCGCCCGTATCAGCGCGAAGGCCTCGGCTGGATGCATTTCCTTCAGGATTTTGGTTTCGGCGGCTGTCTCGCCGACGACATGGGTCTCGGAAAGACCATTCAGGTTCTGGCCCTTCTCGAGGACCGCCGCCTGAAGCGTCTGGCGGGAGAAAAGATTTCTCCTTCGCTCGTCGTCGTTCCGCGTTCTCTTGTCTTCAACTGGAAGCAGGAAGCCGCCCGCTTCACCCCGCAGCTGAAGGTCAAGGATCACACCAGCGCTCTGCGTTCGCATGGCTCTTTCGAAGAGTGGGATGTCGTGCTTTCCACCTACGGCACGTTGCGCTCCGACGTCATGCGCTGGCAGGACACCACGTTCGACTACGCCATCCTGGACGAAGCGCAGGCGATCAAGAACGCGACGACCGAGTCGGCACGCGCCGCTCGTTTGATTCGCTCGAAGCATCGTCTCGCTCTTTCCGGTACGCCAGTCGAGAACCGCATGTCGGAACTCATCTCGATCTTCTCGTTCCTGAATCCGAGCTTGGCTGCGGGATCCGTCGCGTTGGCGGAACTCGCGAGCGACAAGGCAACCGGACCGGAGCGCGAAGTTCTGGCGCGCGGTTTGCGGCCCTATGTCCTTCGTCGTCGGAAGGAAGACGTTCTTCCCGATCTGCCGCCGAAGTTCGAAGAGACGCTGTATTGCGAACTGGGTGTCGAGCAGCGCAAGCTCTACGAGGAGATGAAGGAGCACTATCGCTTCCGCATCACCGCCCTTCTCGAAACCCAAGGGCTGTCGAAGAGCCGCATCCAGGTCCTCGAAGCGCTGCTTCGCCTTCGTCAGGTGGCCTGTAGTCCCGGTCTTGTTGACGAAGGCCGCAAGGACTTCAAAGACGCCAAGATCGAGGCGCTGTTGCCGCGTTTGCAGGAGGTGGCGGCCGAAGGACACAAGGCGCTTGTCTTCTCGCAGTTCACTTCCTACCTGGCTCTGCTCCGTCCGCGGGTAGAGGCTCTTGGCCTCAACCACGTCTATCTCGACGGCGGCACGCGCGATCGCAAGACAGTGGTCGATCAGTTCGAGGCGGATCCGAACACGTCGCTGTTCCTCATCAGTCTCAAGGCCGGCGGTTTAGGCCTCAACCTGACCGCCGCCGACTACGTCTTCATCCTCGATCCGTGGTGGAATCCCGCGGTCGAAATGCAGGCGATCGCCCGCGCCCATCGCATCGGTCAGACCAAGCCCGTGTTCGCGTATCGCCTCGTCGCGAAGGACACGGTCGAGGAGAAGGTCCTCGAACTGCAGGAGAAGAAGCGCGAACTGGTCGAAACGCTGCTTGGCGAAGACAAGAGTTCGATCGCGTCGCTCAAGCGCGAGGATATCGAACTGTTGTTGTCATAACGCTTTACGCAATCTGCGGGATGCGGAGTTTCGTTCCCTTGAGGTTGCCGATGACGGCCAGCGTCATCTGGCGGCTGAAGATGTCGCGTGCCAGCTTAGCCACATCGGCGCTCGTGACCGCGTCGATGGACCGCAGCGTTTCGGTTGCGGTGACTGTCCGTTTGAAGTAGATCTCGTTGCGAGCCAGACCGCTCATGCGGGAGCCCGTGCCTTCCATCGACAGCATGAGCCCGCCCTTCAGGTTGTCCTTGGCGCGCTGAAGCTCTTCCTGCGGAACGGGCTCGTCCACCAGCTTCTTGACCTCATCGCCGATCAGCGACAAGACCTTGTCGATGCGCTCCTTCGAGGTGGCGGCATAGATCGACATGCTGCCGGTATCCATAAAGCCGGAGAGCCCAGCCGAGATCGAATAGACGAGTCCGCGCTTCTCCCGTACGTTTTGGAAGAGGCGCGAGGAGATGCTTCCTCCGAGGATGGTGCCGAGGACGTGTCCCGCGAAACGGTCCGCATGAGTGGAAGACGGTCCGGGCGCGCCGAGGCAGAGATGGGTCTGCGCCAGTGTCTCCTTGTGCTTCTTGACCACGCCGTGATCGGTCACAGGCTTCGAAGTCCCGTTGTTCGGGCGACCTTTGGGAATGGAAGCGAAGAGGCGGGTCGCCAGTTCGATCGCGCGTTTCTCAGTGATACGGCCTGCGATAGACAGCACCAGATTCGATGGCACGTAGACCTTCTTGAAGAATCTGCGGACGTCGTCCTGCGTGTAGGCCTTCAAGGCCTTGCGTGTCCCGAGGATCGGGCGACCGATCGGATGGTCCGGCCAGAACTGCTCCGAAAACATTTCGCCGAGGATGTCGTCCGGTGTGTCGTCCACCATCGAGAACTCTTCGAGGATGACCGTCTTTTCCTTGGAGAGATCGGATTTGTCGAAGCGGGGATTGACCAGGATGTCCGAGAGGATTTCGGCCGACTTGTTCACGTGCGTGTCGAGCACGCGGAGGTGGAACGCGGCGTACTCCTTCGAGGTGAACGCGTCCATGTGGCCGCCCATGGCGTCAACGTCCATGGCGATCTGCTCGGCGCTGCGCGAGTCGGTTCCCTTGAAGACCAGGTGTTCGATGAAGTGGGCGAGACCTCGCTCGTGGTCGTTCTCGTGCCGGGAACCGCGCCGCACGAACACGCCGATCGCCACCGAATGAACCTGGGACAGCGGTTCAACAAGGAGCGTCAATCCATTCTCAAAGACGTGTCGTATTGCGCTCATAGATAGCGTGAAGCATACCGGCAGGGTTTGGGTTGGGCGTCGGCCCCGCGGGTCGTGCGAGGTGGCGGTCGAAGGCTAGGATTGCCTCTGATGATCACAGTGGATGAGGCGCTCGCGGAAGTTCTTGGGCGCGTCACCTTGCTCCCGATCGAAACCGTGGACTTGGAGGACGCGCGCCGCCGGGTTTTGCGTCAGGTCATCCAGGCGGACCGCGACTTTCCTCCCTTCCATCGCGCGGCCATGGATGGATTCGCCGTTCGCGCCGCGGACGTTTCGTTGGCGAACACGAGCCTGACTCTTGTCGGTGAAATCCGCGCCGGAGTGTGGCCTGACCGGTCGCTCGGCGAAGGCCAGGCGATCCGGATCATGACGGGCGCGCCTGTACCGGAGGGCGCCGATGCGGTGGTTCAGGTGGAGCGAACGAAGTCCAGTGGCGGCTCGGTCCTCGTTGAGGTGACCGCGGCCGCCGGTCAGAACATCGTGCGACAAGGAGCGGAGGCTCTGGCGGGGGCCGAACTGCTGCCCCCTGGTGTTCGCATCGGAGCCTCGCATCTCGCTGTTCTGGCTTCGGTGGGTGCTATTCACCCGTCCGTGTCAGCGCGTCCGCGCGTCACCGTCCTGGTGACGGGTGATGAAGTGATCCCACCCGGATGGCACCCGACCGCGGCTCAAATTCGGAACGCCAACGGCCCCGCGCTCATCGCGCTGATTGAAGAGGCGGGGGGAATCGCGACCGAAGCGGCCGTCGTGTCCGATGATCCGACTCAGACGCAAGCGGCGATTCAGGCCGCGCTTGAAAGTGGATGTGACGTGGTTGTTCTCTCAGGTGGCGTGTCGGCCGGCGATTTCGATTTTGTCGAGGGCGCGTTGAGCGATCTCGGCGTGACGTTGCACGTGACTTCGGTACGGGTCAAGCCAGGTGCTCCCTTCGTCTTCGGGACGCGCGGTCGCACCCTCATCTTCGGACTCCCCGGGAATCCCGTGTCCGCGCAGGTGACGTTCGAGCTCTTCGTTCGTCCGGCACTTCTCAAGATGCAGGCCGCCTCATTCATCGCAAGGCCCTTAATTGAAGCGACACTGGATGGCACTCTCGTCAACCGATCCGGCCGAAGGAACTATCTCCCGGTGTTCGCGGTGCGCAAGGCAGGTCGGCTCGTCGCGCAACCCATTGCCACCCAAGGTTCAGGTGACGTTGTGGCCCACGCCCTTGCGAACGCGCTCGCCATCCTCGAACCCGAGCAAACCCAGGCTCGTAGCGGTGACGTCCTCACTCTTCATCCCCTGTCTTCATTCCTAGAGGCCTGAACTATGCCTAAGACGTCCGCAAAGAAAGCACCCGCCAAGCTGTCCCACGTTGGACGCAACTCCCGCGCGCGCATGGTCGATGTGACGGACAAGGTCGACTCTGTGCGCGAGGCGAGAGCCTCGGGTCGGATCCTGATTTCCAAAGCCGCGATGGCGCTGGTGAAGAAGCACAGCCTGGAGAAGGGACCCGTCACCGCGGTCGCGCGTTTCGCGGGGATTCAAGCCGCCAAACGAACCTCGGACGCAATCCCCATGTGCCATCCGCTGCTGTTGTCTCAGGTGGACGTTGCGATCTTTCCCAGGCCTTTCGGTTTCGAGATCACATCCATTGTGAAGACGAGGGGACAGACGGGGGCAGAGATGGAAGCACTGCACGCGGTTTCCGTGGCGGCGCTCACCATCTATGACATGGTGAAGGCGGCCGACAAGAAGATGGTGATCGGCGAAATTCGTCTTGATTTGAAAACTGGAGGCAAGAGCGGTGACTTTCAGCGCTAAGAAGTTCGGCCTTTCAGCACTTGCAAGCTGCCTACTCGCCGCGGGTCTGGCCACCGCGCAGCTCGAGTTGCTGCCACCGCGACCGCCACCTGCGATCAGCGCGCTCGTCGGCGAGTATGGCGAAGGCAAGGCCCGACTCGTCCTGCGCGAATCCAACCGCGCCCTTGAAATCAGCACGGACGGCAAGATGTTCGAGCCGGTCCGCGACATCAAGGGAGATCTGTATCAGGCCGCGGGAGTGGGTTCCTTCAAGGTAGACCGTGGCGTGCCGGTGGCCACGGCCAAGGGGTCCGCGGTCCAGTCGGTTGTTCAAGGCATCTCGATCGGCAATGCCTTCCTCCCGCGTCGTGACTTCGGCGGAGCCGAAGGCGTGTTCCATATCCTGCCGGTCCGACCCGTTGTCGACCTTGTGAAGGAAGTGAAGACCCTGTCTCCACCAAAGGAAACGGGAGAATTTCTTCCGAGCGACCTTGTGGATGTGCGCTCGCTCGACAAGTCGATCGCGCTCGATGTTCGCTACGCGACGACGGCGAACTTCCTGCAGACGCCTGTCTATGGAAAGGCTCAGGTGCGTCTTCAGCGGCCCGCGGCGGAAGCGCTGGTTCGTGCGCACCGCGCCCTGAAGTCGAAGGGCTACGGTCTGATGCTGCACGACGGCTATCGACCATGGTCGGTCACGTGGATCTTTTGGAACGCGACCCCCGAGGCGTCGCATGATTTCGTCGCTGATCCCGCCAAAGGCTCGAAGCACAACCGCGGTTGCGCGATCGATCTGACGTTGTTCGATCTCAAGACCAAGATGGCCGTGGAAATGCCCGGTCTCTACGACGAGATGTCGCCTCGCTCCTACCCCGACTATCAGGGCGGCACGACGAGACAGCGCGCGATTCGCGAGATCCTGCGCCAGGCAATGGAGAATGAAGGATTCGCCGTCTATGACTCCGAGTGGTGGCACTTCGACTACAAGGATTGGCAGCGCTACGCCATCGGCACGGAAATCTGGTGGAAGAACTAGACGCGCTCGATCTCAAGAATGCGCGCCTCCTGGTGCTCACGGGCGCTGGGGTGTCGGCGGAAAGCGGTCTCGCCACCTTCCGCGACTCCAACGGCCTGTGGGAACAGCACCGCGTCGAGGATGTCGCCACACCCGAAGGTTTCATCAAGGATCCGCATCTTGTCTGGAAGTTCTATTCGCTGCGGCGCGAACAGGCGAAGACCGTCGAACCCAACGCCGGCCATGGGGCGCTTGCTGACGCGGAGCGGCGGATGGGCGATCGCTTTCTGTTGGTGACTCAAAACGTCGACGGCCTGCATCAGCGCGCCGGCTCCGAACGGGTGATCGAGATCCATGGCAGCCTGTTCCGCACGAAGTGCGCGCGGTGCAATCTCGAGCCGTTTCACGATGAAGCGACGTACTTCGAACGCGCGTTGCCCGTTTGTGACCGCTGCGAAGGCAAGGGTCATACGGCGCTGCTCCGTCCCGACATCGTCTGGTTCGGCGAAATGCTGGACCCCGCCAATCTTCACGCGATCGACCGGTTCATTCGCGAGGATTCCGACGTCCCCCTGGTCTTCATTGCTGCAGGCACGTCGGGGGCGGTCTGGCCTGCCGCGGGTCTGGTCGATTTGACGCGAGCCGCTGGCGCGCTGACCTACCTCGTCAACGCGGAGCCCGCCGACAATGCGTCGCGTTTTCACGTTTTCATCCAAGGTCAAAGCGCCGCTTTGCTGCCGGCCCTTCTGGGCGCGAGCTGAGCCTTCCGTCGATAATCGATGGTCCGTTCCTTCCCTTGCGGAGGTCATCTTTTGCTTCTGGCCTCCCTCACCCCGGTTCCCATGACATCACTTGAAGCCCTTCAGCTCGCACCGATTGCCTATCCGCAAACCAGGAAGGGTGATGTTGTCGAAGTGCTGCACGGCCACACCATCGCGGATCCGTATCGCTGGCTCGAGGATCCGAACAGCGCGGAGACCGCCGCGTGGGTTGAAGCGCAGAACAAAGTCACGTTCGCCTATCTCGATACCATTCCGCGCCGCGCCGCCATTCGTGAACGACTCACGAAACTCTGGAACTACGAGCGCTACGGCGTCCCCATTCGTCATGGGGCGTGGACGATCTTCTCGAAGAACGATGGTCTGCAGAATCAGGCCGTCATCTACAAAGCGACCTCGCTCATAGCAACTCCGGAAGTCCTGCTCGATCCCAACAATCTCTCGACCGACGGCACGGTCGCCCTGTCCGGGATGAGCTTTTCGGAAGACGGCAAGTACCTCGCCTACGCGATCTCTGCGTCCGGTTCCGATTGGTTGGAGTGGAAGGTTCGCGATGTGGCGACCGCCAAGGATCTGACCGACGTGATCCGGTGGTCAAAGTTTTCCGACGCCGCCTGGAAGAAAGACGGCAGCGGCTTCTACTACGCGCGCTATGAGGCTCCGAAAGATGGCGATGCGTTCAAGGCCGTCAACAAGAACCAGAAGGTCTACTTCCACAAGGTCGGCACGCCCCAGGCACAGGATGAGCTGACCTACGAACGCCCTGACCAGCCCGACTGGGGCTTGGGTGCCGCCGTCACGGACGAGGGCCGCTGGCTGCTGATCTACCAGTCGGAGGGGACCAACCGCGAGAACCGAGTTTTTATCAAGGACCTCAACGCTGCGGGAAGCAAGATCGAACCATTCCTCGATAAGTTCGACGCGTCGTACAGCATCGTGGGAAACGACGGCGCGACGTTCTATGTCGTCACGGACAAAGACGCTCCACGTTATCGGGTGGTCGCCATCGAACGCGCGAAGGCGGACAGCGCGGCGTGGAAGACCCTGATCGCCGAGGGCGCCCATCGCGATGTCCTCTCACAAGCTTCCATGATCGGCGATCGTTTCGTGACCGTCTGGCGCACGGAC
>JBDSLN010000003.1:0-7982 GCA_039916365.1 Vicinamibacteria bacterium | reverse complement strand
ATTCCGGCGTTTTGCCGTGGGATGGGCCGATGATTAATGTCGCGCTTCGCCATGAGCATCCTGCGCGCCGTCACTGCCGCATGCTGGCCCTCGACATGTTTGCGCTCCTTCCTGTCTTAGCACCCCTGCTTGCGCGCACCGGCGCGATCCGCGCCAACCCCGAGAACGCGATCCGTCTGCTGGATCGTGGGGAACTGGTCGGTGTGTTTCCGGAAGGCGTCAAGGGTGTGGGCAAGCCGTTCAGGAACCGTTACAAGCTCGCTCGCTTCGGCCGCGGCGGCTTTGTCCGGATTGCGTTGAAGACCGGTGCCACGATCATTCCCACCGCGGTGGTGGGCTCCGAAGAGATTCACCCCAATCTCGCGCAGGCGAACTTCCTCGGCCGGCCGTTTGGCCTTCCTTACTTTCCGCTGACGCCTACGTTTCCGTGGCTCGGCTTGCTCGGTGTGATTCCCTTGCCGACCAAGTGGTCGATCGACTTCGGGGAACCACTGGATCTGTCGCGCTATCCGAGGGAAGCCGCCGACGATCCGATTCTGGTGAATCGCCTGTCCGAGCAGGTTCGGAAGCAAATCCAAACCATCATCGATGGCCGTCTCGCGCGCCGCCGTTCGATTTGGTTTGGCTAGCGCGTGGTCGAGAGCAACGGAAAAGTCGCGCTCGTGACCGGCGCTTCCGCCGGGATCGGCCTTGAGATTGCCCGCGGACTGGCAGGTCAGGGGTATGAAACGATTCTCGGGGTGCGCAGTCTTGACCGCGGCGAGGCGGCCGCCCTCGACATCGCACGCAGCACCCGCGGTCCCAAGCCGCGGGTGATGTTCGTCGATTTCGCGTCGTTCCTCAGCATCCGGATGTTCGCCGCGGATTTCTTGGGCCGTTTCGACAAGCTCGACGTCCTCATCAACAATGCGGGTACGTGGTCGACCACTCGTCGTGAATCCGGGGACCACCTCGAACTCGTCTGGGCCACGAACCAGCTGGGCTATTTCCTCACGACGGAGTTGCTGCGTCCAGCGCTCGGGTCCGCCTCCCGCGCGCGCATTGTGAACGTCGCGTCAGAGCTGGCGCGCGATCTCGATCTCTCGGATGTCGAGTTCAAGCGTCGGAAGTACAGCGGCATTTCCGCCTACGCCCAGAGCAAGCAGGCGAACCGAATGTGGACGCGGGCCCTGGCGCGCCGTCTGATCCGCACCCGCATCACCGTGAACTCCCTGCATCCCGGAGGAGTCGCGACCGGGCTGATGGGAAAGGGTGGAGGGCTCCTCATACGCGCCGCCGGCGCTCTGGCGTCGTTGGTCAGCCGGACCCCGAAACGCGGGGCCGATACCGCCGTCTGGCTGGCGACCGCCCCTGATCTGGAGGGCAAGACTGCTGGCTTCTACGTCGATCGGAAGGAACGCGCGTGCCGCTTCAGCAACACGGTGGAAGAAGACAAGCTGTTCGAGCTGTGCGCATCGATGACGGGCGCCCCGGCAACGTAGCGAGCGATCTGCGCGGCAGAAGCACCACACTCTGTCCACAGCCACAGGTCGGCATTTCGTTAGCCGGTTGGGAGGGGCTAGCGCGACGCGGAGAGCGTTCGTTCGAGCGCATCGAGAGAGGCGGCGAGCGTCTGCGCGCTGCGCGCCTTGTGCTCCTCGGGACGCGCCGCCTCGCGATCATCCTCGGCCGCGCGCTTCTTGAAGCGAACGCCGTGCCGTGCGAGGGTCGACTCAAGCTTGCTCTGCCGGCTGTCGAGGGCGACAAGCGTAGTGGCGCGGCCATGCCGAGCCAGGGCCTTGCGCGCGCTGTAGCGCATGATGTCGTAGCGGAACATCGTCAGGTCGTCGCGCGTCGGCTCGATCAGAAGGATGTCGACCTCGGGATGCTCGGTTCGATAGCGATCGAGCCCGTATTCGAAGCGCCCATGAAGAAGGATGCGCAGAACCTGGCCGAGCACCGTATCAACGCCGTGGTTTGAGAGCGGCCCGAGCGAACTGCCCTTTTCCCGGTTGAGGATCGGTACCAGAGGGTTGATGCAGATCACCAGATCGGCGCCTGCGCGAATCGCCAGATTGATGTGCGCGGTCTTCGTCACCCCGCCGTCCACATAGTCATGCCCCTTCAGGCGCACCGGGCGATAAAGACCGGGAAGGGCGGTTGACGCCTGCACCGCTTGGGAAATCGACACATCGCGATGCTTAGGGTCGCCGAAGGCGACGGTTTCCCCGCGATCCAGTTCGACCGCCACAATGCGCAGCGGCACCTTGAGCGAGGCGAAGTCATTGGTCCGTGAGAAGCGAGCGAAGAGGCCGCTCAGGAACTCCTCTACGCCGGAGTTGTCAAGCAGGCCCGGCGGAACCGCTTCAAGGAACGGGAGCAGGACGTCGCGCGGAGACGCCGTATCGCCAGAGAAGAGAGCCTTCGCGGCCGTCAGGACGGCACCCGGGAGGCGCATGGCACGTCGGGCGTACGCCGCAACGCCAAGGCGGAAGATCGCCGCCGCCGGAATTCCAAAGGGCGAAGCGCCGCCGGTCGTGATCTCCCGATAGATCTCGTTCGGACCGAAGCCCGAAGCGAGGAGAGAAGCGACGAAGGCACCGCCACTGACACCCACGTAGCAATCAAGGCGGGTGAGATCGAGGTCGAGCGATTCTTCAAGCGCCTTGAGGCAGCCGATCTCGTAGAGCGCACCGGTGACCCCTCCGCCCGCGCAGACGAGCGCGATCTTTGAGGCGCGTCGCGTTCGCTTTCGAGCGGGCGTGGGCATGAGAGGCAAGCCTAGTAGGAATGAGGGCGCGCTGCGAGGAGCGACTTTTTGTGGAACCTCGCAACGCTTTCGATTGGCCGAAAGGGCAAGCCGCAGACTCCTAGCGACGCTTGAGGCGCTCGATCTTCTGGGAAAGCTCTTCAACACGCTTGGCGAGGAGGTTGATCTCCGACCGGGTCGGGATGTTGAGCGAGGCAAGCGTCGTCTTGACCGCGCCTTCCACCTTCTTCCCCAGCGCCTTGCGTTCCTTGCCCACGCGCGTTCCGACGTCTGACATGCGATGAGCCAAGTCCTTGCGGATCGCCATGGTTTTCTTCGAGATCGTGCGGCCGGTCTCGTTCATCGCGGCCTGCGCGCGGGCAAGCGCTGGTTTGCCGCTCTCGATGAAAGCGCTGACGCGCTCCTGCGCCATCTTCGGCGCGTCCTTGATCATCTCAACCGCGGAGGCCGTCTCCTTGGTCACGGCGGGGGTGGCCTTCTTTACGGCCTTGCGGGCCTTGGTGGGTACGGCAGCTTTGCGGGGCATGGTCTAACTCCTTGGTTTGGGGGATGAGATTGTTTTGTGGGAAGAGCGACGCGGGCGCGTCTTCTTCTTCGTGAGATTCTTTGAAGTCAGTTGGGCCGGCTCGGTGACGATGGCTTCGAGCGCCTTCAGTTCACGGGCGAGGCCGGCGATCGTGCGCACGGAACGGCCGGGTTGCAACGCGTCGAGCGGTGCGCGGGTGGCGGCGCCGGCCGCCTGAATGCCGTCATGGATGGCGGCTTCCACTTCCTTGCGAAGGTGAAGCGCTTCCTCGATGCCGAGGCGTCCGCGCGCGACGAGCCTAGTCGCGATGGTCTCCGCCTCCTTGCGCGCGCGCTCAGCCAGGTCCTTGATGAGGATGGGCGCCTTCACTTCCATGGAGGGCAGAGGACGCGCGCTGCCCGCAAGCCGGACGAGCGTTTCCATCAAGCCTTGCGGAAGCGACTGTGCGCGACGTTTCACGAGATCGAGCAACGCCTGCGCCATGATCCGCGGTGTGGCATCGGCGCCGCTTGGACGCTCGACCACCTTCACGGAGTCGCCCGCCACCACCAGCGCCACGATGTCGGACAGGGACACGTAGCGCTTGTCGGCGGCGTCGTAGAGCTTCCGGTTGGAGTGGCGGGTGATGATGCGTTGCATGTGGCGAGAGGAACCATAACGCACTGCGTTATTACGTGTCAAGAGAAATAACGCGGTGCGTTGTGTGCACACGGCACTCCTCCATCCGTGGGACTACCCTCAAGATCGCCACGTGGGGAGTCCCTTCGACCCCTCGACGACGAAGCCTACGGATTACCGCTCAGGGACCGACAAGACAAGGGTCGGTCACAGGGGCTGCTAGCGCAGGCCGAGACCGCCCGCGCCATGGACGGTCTCGCGCCTACCCCTTGAGCGGAAGTGTCCGATCACCAGACCGATGCTGATGGCCAAGGCGATAACCAGCCCGATGATTGCAAACGACGAGACCAGCACGCTTCCCAGCGCGAACTTCGGCCGTTCCAGCCTGACCCACGTGATGGTCTCGCCGGGCTTGAGCGAAGGCGTCGGAATCGGAGTGGGAACAGGCGTTGCGGTCGAGGTTGGTGCGCCCGCGGAAGGCGTCGAAGACGCCTGGATGGGTCCTTGAGCGGGGGAGGATTGGAGGATCAAGCGAGCTCTAGCTTAGAGCAGGGCGAAGGTCAGAACCCCCTCGGACGCCGCGGGATCGCGCTACGGATCGGGGCTGGTTTACTGACTAGCGACGGCCCTTGGCCATGACGCGCTCTCCGCTTCGGCCGCTCAGCTTCGACGTCTGCGTTCGGTTCAGCTGACCGAGGTAGTCGCGCACGCCTTCAAGCAAGGACTCCGCGAGCTTTTCCTGGTACGCGTCGGAATCGAGCCACTTCTCTTCCGCCGGATTGGAGATGAAACCTACTTCGGTCAGGATGCTCGGCATATTCGCGCCGATGAGAACGTAGAACGGCGCGGTGTGCACACCGCGATCGAGAACCCCGGAGAATTCGGGTGACAGGCCGCCGACGTTGTTCTTCTGGATGATGCCGGCGAAGTCACGGCTCTCATCGATTTTGCTGTTGTTCGCGATCGCCTTGACCAGATTGTTCAGGTCCTTCATGGTTGCCTGGGAGATCGCGTTTTCGCGCGCGGCCAGTTCTTCGGCGGCCGCGTTTTTCGCGAAGCTTAAGTAGTAGGTCTCGAGTCCGCGGCCTGCGCTGTTGCGCGCGCTGTTGATGTGTACGGAGAGGAACAGGTCCGCGCCCGATGAGTTGGCAATCGCGGTTCGTTCTTCGAGCGGGATGAAGATGTCCTTGTCGCGCGTCATCACGACATCGGCGCCCAGCTCCTTGCGGATCAGCTTCTCAAGGCGCAGGACCACGGCGAGCGTGATGTCTTTTTCCTGCGTGCCGCCACGACCAATGGCACCAGGGTCATGCCCACCGTGGCCGGCGTCGAGACAGATGCGCCGCGCGCCCAGGCCGAGCTGACGCGCGAGGGAATAGCTGCCGTCACGGTTACGGGTCGGCGCCGCGGTAGCGGTGGTCTCCGGCGTGGGCACAGGACGAGGCGAAGGTGTCGGCAGAGGCTGCGGCGTCGCAACCGGCGTCGGTTCGACACGAAGTGTTGGACGCGTCACGACCACCGGCGTCGCGGTGTCGAGCGGCTCAGGTGTCGATGCAAAGAGGGGTGCCTTGGTGCTGCTCGTGTTGTCGTCATCCGGAGTCGCAGCCGGAAGCACCGGTGATGTCTGGGTGACCTGGACGTTCTCGATGGCTTCCTGGGGCCGCACGGACGTCACGATGGGGGAGTTGCCCGCCATCCGCACCCCTTTTTGAGGCTCGCCCTGAACGTCGACCACGAGACGTTCCGGGTTGTCAAGGAAGAAAACGCTGTGGCCCTTTGCTTCCCCGAAGTCGATGACGACGCGCACGACATTCTCGCGATTCACGCCAATCCGAATCTGCTTGAGGAAGGCATTGCCGACCGGAAAGGTCTTACCGACGAGATTGGGATGAAGGCGGGTGCCGAGGAGATCGACGAAGAGACGAGGCGGACTCTGCAGCCGATCCTGCTTGATCTCAACCTTGCGATCGAGGTCGATGACCACACGGGTGGATTCGTTACCGCTCCAGAAACGGACGCCGTAAACCTGCACCTGACCGCGTGACGGGGTCTCGCTCCGCTCGAACTGAGCGCCGCCGGTCGGAATCTCGTCGCTCGGCACCTTCTTGCCGACGGGCTTGGATGTACTGGTCATCTTGGTCTGCGCCATCAACGAGGCAAGCGCCCTGGCCTGGTGTCCCTCTGGATACGCCTCGACGTATTTCTTCGCGGCATCGCGTGCCCCACTGTTCTCGCCGCGCTCCCTCAGGATCTGGTAGGTCGCATAGAGCGCGTTCTCCCCCAGGCGGCTGCCGGGATACTCGTCCACGATGAGCGCGAATGAGGTCAGCGCCTGGTCCGCGTACTTCCGGTTCTTGAACGTCTTGAACATCTCGCGCTGGAGGTCGCCCGCCTTCAGCAGCGCGTCGTCACAGTAAGGA
Organism: Vicinamibacteria bacterium; assembly: GCA_039916365.1. GTDB lineage: Bacteria > Acidobacteriota > Vicinamibacteria > Fen-336 > JAGNNV01 > JAGNNV01. The sequence continues at coordinate 1,669 of JBDSLN010000003.1, read as the reverse complement.
CTGCGGGGGAAGCGATCGACCACATTGCGGTAGGAGGAGGCCACCTTTTCCCATTCCGTGCGATTCCCACTCAGGCGCGTGGAAGCGCGAAGCGTCTGTTCCGAGCGGAGGGCGGCTTGGTAGAGCGAGCGATCAGGTCGAGACGGCGGTGGTGCCTGCACGGGCTTCACCTTCGCCGGCCGCCTCACCGCCTGGGACTTGGCTTTAGCCGCCACCTTTGCAGTTGGCGTCGCCTTGGCGCGTGCCGCCGACGCGCGCTGAGCCGGTCGTTTCGCGGCAGCTTTGGCCGACGCATCGACACCGCTCCATGACCAGAGCAGGGTGCCGACACAGAAGACCGTGATGAAGCTCAAGTGCTTCATGGCTGCCTCGCGTCGACTTCAGAGAAATAAGTTTTGGGAACCAGAATCTCGCGGGGACGCGCGCCATCCGCAGGACCGATGATGCCGTCTTGTTCCATCAAGTCGATCAGGCGGCCGGCGCGCGAGAAGCCGATGCGGAACCGGCGCTGCAACATGCTGGTTGAAGCCTGGCCCTGTTCGACCACCAGACGAGCGCATTCGTCGAAGAGATCGTCGCGATCTTCCGAACGCGCCTTCTCGGCGGCGGAGGTTTCGATCTTCCCGACGGTCGTGTCGTACGTTGGCTCGCCAGTTGTACGAAGGAACTCCGTCAGGCGACCCACTTCCTTCTCGGAAACATAGGCGCCGTGGACCCGTACGAGACGTGAACTCTGCGGCGGCAGGAAGAGCATGTCACCGCGACCGAGCAACTGCTCCGCGCCGCTCGCGTCAAGGATCGTGCGGGAGTCGACGCGCGCCGAAACGCGGAAGGAGATGCGCGCAGGGAAGTTCGCTTTGATCAGCCCGGTGATGACGTCGACGGACGGACGCTGGGTGGCGAGGATCAGGTGGATGCCGACCGCGCGCGCCATCTGCGCCAGGCGGGTGATCGACTCCTCAACGTCCTTCGACGCGGTCATCATGAGGTCCGCGAGTTCGTCGATCACGAGGACGATGTAGTGCAGCGGGGCCAGGCCGGAGGCCGACTCGCCTTCGGTTTTGATGATGTTGTTGAACTGCTCGATGTTGCGCACGCCTTCGCCTGCGAGGATGCGGGTGCGCTTGTCCATCTCGCCGACCGCCCATTTCAGAACGTTCGCGGCGAGCTTCGGCTCGGTCACGACCGGCGCAAGCAGATGTGGAATGCCTTCGTAGACGCCCAGTTCGAGGCGCTTCGGATCGATCATGATCAGGCGGCACTCATCCGGCGTGGTGTTGAAGAGAAGGCTCGCGATGATGCAGTTGAGGCCGACGCTCTTGCCCGTGCCGGTCGCACCCGCGATCAGAAGGTGGGGCATGGTCGCGAGGTCGGCGATGTACGTCTCGCCCGCCACGTTCTTGCCCAGGCCGATCAACAATTTGGCGGAGGAGCGGCGCGCAAGGTCCGAATCAAGCACGTGACGCAGGCCGATCATTTCGCGGTCTTCGTTCGGAATCTCGATGCCCACGGTGCCGCGACCGCCCATCCGGTCGATGCGGACGGATTCGGCTTCAAGCGCCAGCGCCAGGTCATCGGCCAGCGAAACCACCTTCGCGTACTTCACTCCGGCGTCGGGTTTGAACTCATAGGTGGTGACGACGGGGCCAGGATGGATTTCTACGATGGA
>JBDSLN010000002.1:0-7989 GCA_039916365.1 Vicinamibacteria bacterium | reverse complement strand
CCGCCATATCGAGTGCGATCAGCAAGTCCTCACCTGGAACGCCTTCGAACCACAAGCTGGATGTGGACGCGATGCGTCCTTCGGCGGCGCCGTTACGCGAGACCTTGCCGTCGCCTGCCTGAATCAGTTTCGTTTCGAGCGCGTCTCGTAGCTGGCCGATGCGCGCGGCATCCGCGGCCAGACGAGAAAGCGCCAACTCGGCTGCCTTCCCAAAACCGGCAATGGCAGCGACGTTCTCCGTCCCCGCACGCCGATTCCGTTCCTGCGATCCGCCACGCACCAACGCGGTCATCCGTGTCCCGCCTCGCACGTAGAGCGCGCCGACACCTTTGGGTCCGTAGATCTTGTGGGCCGACATCGTCATCAGGTCGACGCCGAGACGGGACACGTCGATGGAAACCTTCCCCAACCCCTGAACGGCATCGGTGTGGATGAGTGCGCCCTTCGCCTTCGCGATCTCGACGGCCTCGGCCACTGGCTGAATCACGCCGGTCTCATTGTTGGCAAACATTACGGAGACCAGCGCTGTCCCGTCCGTGGTCGCGGCGTGGATCTCGGCAACGTTGACTCTGCCGTCCTCACCGACACCGGCCAGAGTGACCTTGTGCTTTGCTCGATCGAGCGCCTTCGCGCAGTTGAGAATCGCGTGGTGTTCGATGGCGGTCGTCACCAAATCGGTTTTCGCGACGCCGCTATCGGAATTGACGCCCGCCTGAAGCGCGCCGACAATCGCCATGTTGTCGGCCTCAGTGCCACTGCCCGTGAAGACGATCTCCGCGTCCCGCGCGCCGATCAGCGCCGCAACCTTCGCCCGCGCTTCATCAATGGCGCCCCGCGCCCGCTGTCCGAAGCCATGCACCGACGAGGGATTGCCGAAGTCCTCGCGCAGATACGGCAGCATCGCGTCCAACACCTCGGGATCGAGGGGTGTCGTGGCTGCGTGGTCGAAGTAGATCCGGCGCACGTCTGGTTGCTTAACCCGCGAACTCCGGCCAGTCGGACATCGGCACCGTCGTCTTGACGACGTGCATGCCCGCGTCGCGGAAGCGCTCAAGCGCCGCCTGAGCCGCATCCGTGAAGTCGGCGAAGAACGATCCAGGATTCGATGGATCCGGCACCGCGACCGCGGACATCGCGTCCTCAAGAATGTAGATGCGCCGAGCAAGTCGTTTGTCCGTCGCTTCGATCGCGGTCAGGAGATCCTCGATGGAACTCTTCACGCAGTGGCTCGCCGCCTGGCCCGCGATGATGAGGTGGTCTTCATGAAGAAGGGCGTTGATGAGCGCGTTGTTGCGGCTCGCCACCGATCCGCCGTCATGCGTCGTGAGAACCTCGGGCGAGAAGACGGAGTAGTTCTCCGAGAGCGCGTGCATCCCTTTAATCTCAACCCCGTTCCGCGCACCGCGCGCGTAGGCATGGAAGAGACGTGCTTCCTGGATGATGCCGACAAGCGCATGACCGACACCGCCGATGAGACAGTGCGGAGGCCACAGGTACAGCGTGTACTTGCCGGCCTTCGCGAGCGACTCGGCGTAGTGAAGAACCTGTCGGTTCAGCCACGCCAGATCGGGTGCCCCCGCCGCGTCCGCCACATTTGGGTTCGGACGCACCGCACCCGCGCTGATCTCCTCGACGGAGATCGTGCGATGCGGGGTCAGCGGCTGGCCGGAGGCATCGACCCAAAACGGCGCGAAGAAGATCTGATACGGCAGATGCGTGTCCAGCGTGCAGGTGATCTCACTGATGTCAGCAAGGTTCTCGTAGATGACGCGCGCGAGGCGATCCGTGTCTTCGATCGCTCCCTGACCGCTGCGTCCGCCCACATAGAGCGTGCCTTCCGGGAAACAGAAGTCCCGCTGCACGTCGATCAGGATCAGATGATTCCGACGCAGATCCGATGCCGCGGGAAGAATGTGATGGTCTCGCCGAAACAGAGTTGCGGCTTCGAAGATGGCCTGAGCGTCCGGGTTGTAGCCGAAGGCCCGCCCGTTCGCGGCGTTGTAGTGAGGGGGAATCGCAGTCATGAAGGTCCTGATGGGATGAGGCGCTGACGAAAATTCAGATCAATCGAACAGGCCGCTCGGCGGCATGTTGCGCAAATGCAGCATCAGGTCGGAGCGCATCTTGAAGAGCTTTTCCTCCAGACCCACCGCGTAAACGTGAGGATTGACGAAGCGCTTGATACCTGGGTGCAGCATCGACAGATCTTGCACGACCCGCTCGTGGGAGTCGGCGAGCGTATCGGGGGGAGCGACCAGCGCGCCGCTCCGGAAGATCGGCTTCAACAGGTCTTCCCAGGCGACGCCTGCGGCGAACGAACGTCGGCGCGTCATGTCGAGTGGGTCGATCATAAGCATCGACGGCGGTGCGTCCAGGCCTGGCTCCTGATGCCAGATCATGTCGCCCGCGAACTCCGAGTTGGTGGAGAAACGACGCACCTGCTGGATGCCGGGATTCGAAACCTTCACTGCCTGCTCCGACAACTTCATCCGCGACTTCCACGGACCGCCCGGATCCTTGACTGCGGAGAGTTTGTAGACGCAACCCATCGCCGCCTGATCGTGCCCGGTGATGAGACGAGTGCCGACGCCCCAGACGGAGACGCGTGCGCCCTGCTCACGCAGGCTGTTGATGATGTTCTCGTCGAGCTCGTTGCTGGCCACGATGGCCGCATCCTGGAAGCCAGCCTCGTCGAGCATGCGCCGCGCTTCAATGGAGAGATAGGCAAGGTCGCCGGAGTCGAGGCGGATGCCACCCAGGCGATGTCCCGCTTTCGCCAACGTGCGCCCGACTTCAATCGCGTGTGCGACGCCGTCAAGCGAATGGAACGTATCCACGAGGAAGACGCAGTTGCCGGGACTCGCCTGAGCGAACTGCTGGAACGATTCCAGTTCACTGCCAAACGCCATCACCCAGGAATGCGAATGCGTTCCCTTGACGGGAATGCCGAAGAGCTTGCCGGCAAGAACGTTGGACGTTGCGCTGCATCCGCCGATGTACGCAGCCCGGCTGGCCGCGAGAGACCCGTCGATACCCTGAGCGCGACGCAGACCGAATTCCATCACCGGTTCGCCCTTGGTCGCGATGGCGATGCGCGCCGCTTTGGTTGCGATCAAGGTCTCGAAGTTGATGATGTTCAGCAGCGGGGTTTCGAGAAGCTGCGCCGCGATAATCGGTCCGCGCACACGCACCATCGGTGTCGAAGGGAAGACGATGCGTCCTTCTTCGACGGCGTCGATGTCGCACTCCAGCTTGAACTCGCGCAAGTACTCGAGGAAGCCTTCTTCGAAGAGTGGCGTTCCGTCCTGCCCGGTCAGCGTCCGCAGATACTCGAGATCGTCGGGTGCAAATCGGAAATCCGAAATGAACTCTTTCGCGCGGGCTAGACCGCAAGCCACCGTGAACCCGCCGCCGAACGGGTGATTGCGGAAGTAAAGATGAAAGACTGCTTCCTTGCGATGAGAACCTGTCTTCCAATGCGCGTGCGCCATCGTGAGCTGATAGAGGTCCGTGAGGAGCGCCAGCGAGGGTCGATAGAGCGACGAGAGGGAATTCATATCCTGGACCGCAGTTTAGGGCGAGACGGTGAAAGTTCCGGGCGCTAGAATCTCCGCACTCCCATGCCGCGCATCGTTGCACTTCTCACCGACTACGGAACCAGGGATCACTATGCGGGATCCCTGCGTGGTGCCGCGCTCGCCGCATGCCCCGACGCTCAGGTGGTGGACATCACTCACGAGATCACCGCGCACGCGATTCGCGAGGGCGCCTTCGTTCTTCGTGCCGCGGTCACTGCGTTTCCCGCGGGCAGTGTTTTTGTCGCCGTGGTCGATCCCGGTGTCGGCACGCCTCGTCGCGGCATCGCGATCAAGGCAGGCGGCTATTTCTTCGTCGGGCCCGACAACGGAATCTTTAGCCTGATTCTTGCGGACCAGCCGGAAGCGGAAGTTCGCGAACTCACCAACGCCGGCCTCTTTCGCAAGGATGTGTCGTCGACCTTCCACGGCCGCGACATCTTTGCTCCGGTTGGCGGAGCACTCGCCCACGGCACGGCGTTTGAAGAGGTCGGTCAGCCGATCGACAATCCTTTCCGCTACGAGTTCCTCGCCCCTCTGGTTCTCGAAGGCGGCGTGATCGAAGGCAAGGTCATCTATATCGACACCTTCGGCAATCTCGTGACCTCGATCGGTGGTGCTTCGTGGAAGACGTTTCTGGAAAGTGCGGGCGCCGATCTCACCGAGATGGTGGCGGAGATCAGCCGCGTGATCGTTCCCGTCGTCAGCACCTTCGGCGATGTTCCCGAAGACGACGCGTGCGCCTACATCGGCTCGGCGGGACGTCTTGAGGTCGCGGTCAACTGCGGTTCGGCCGTCGAACGGTTCGAGGCTTCCATCGGCACGCCGGTAAAACTGAATCGCGTCTCGCAAGAGGCCTGACGGCATGGCCGTCTATCTGGTTTCGCCTCTGCGCACCCCCATCGGACGCTACGGTGGCGGTCTCGCTTCACTCTCCGCGGCCGATCTCGGCGTCCATGCCGTGAAGGCAGTGCTGGATCAGACGGGTGTCGATCCAAAGGCCGTGACCGAGGCGATCATCGGATGCGCGCGCCAGGCAGGAGGCGGGCCGAACGTCGCGCGTCAGATTTCTTACCGAGCGGGGCTGGGCGAGCGGGTGCCCGCCATGACCGTCAACATGGCCTGCGGCAGCGGCCTTCGCGCGATCGACCTCGCCTTCCGCGCCGTGCGTGATGGCGATGCCGACGCGATGATCGTGGGCGGCACCGAGTCGATGAGCCGCGTTCCCTATCTCCTCGCCAGCGCGCGCTGGGGTTCGAAGATGGGGAATCAGGAAGTCACGGACGGCATGTACAAGGACGGTTTTTTCTGTCCGATCGCTGACATGCTGATGGGTGAGACCGCCGAGCGGCTGGCGGAGATTCATTCCATCTCTCGCGATGAGCAGGATGAGTTCGCGCTTCGTTCCCAACAGCGCGCCACCAAGGCTCAAGCCGAAGGCTGGTTCGATTCGCAGATCGTTCCGATCGAGGTACGTCAGGGGAAGAACGTCGCCACCATCGCGAAGGATGAGCATCCCCGCGCTGATTCGTCGATGGAGGGCCTGCGAAAACTGCCGCCCGTCTTCAAGAAGAAGGACGGTACGGTGACGGCAGGCAATTCGTCCGGCATCACGGATGGCGCTGCGGCAGCACTTGTGTGTTCTGAGGCCATGCTGAAGGATCTCAAGGTCAAGCCCTTGGCTCGCATTCTTGGTTTGGCTGCCGCAGGTGTGGATCCGAAGATCATGGGCATCGGCGTCGTCCCTTCGACCCGCGCGCTCCTCAAGCGTCTTGATATGAAGCTGGACGACTTTGGCCTCATCGAAGCGAACGAGGCTTTCGCGGCCCAGGTCCTGGCTTGTGATCGCGAACTGCACTTCGATCCTGCGAAGCTCAACGTCAACGGCGGCTCTATCGCACTTGGACATCCCATCGGCGCCACCGGCCTGCGGATCTCCGTCACTCTGGTTCACGAGATGAAGCGCCGCAATGTGCGCTACGGCCTGGCCACGCTGTGCATCAGCGGCGGCATGGGCATGGCTGCGGCGTTCGAGCTGGTTTAGGCGCGGCCTCGGTTTTTTGAACTACTATTCGCGGCGTGCCTGGAATGAGCTGGTCGTCTTGGATGGTTGTCGGTCTCGGTCTACTTGTTTTTGAAGTCCTGACACCGGGCGGTTTTTTTACGGTCTTCTTCGCCGTGGCCGCGTTCACCGTGGGCCTCCTGGTGTGGATGGGCTTCCTCGAATCGGGCGCGGTTCAGTGGCTGCTTTTCGCGGTCACGGGGACGGTGCTGATCGTGGCGCTTCGTCCGCTTGTCCGCAAGCGCCTGGAAACGGACACGCCCAAGGTCGATCAGTTGGTGGGTCAAACCGCGATCGCCATGGAGACCCTGGACGCCAACGGTCGTGGCAAGGTCGAGCTGCGCGGCACGACCTGGAGCGCGCTCTATGCGGGCACCGGTAGCATTCTCAAGGGCGATCGTCTTCGGGTGACCCGGGTCGATGGCCTCAGTCTTTTAGTGGAAAAGGAATAGGAGCCGGACATGGGTGGTTTTCTCGTACTGGTCTTCGTGATCTTCATCTTCGTGCTGTTCCTGAGGACCGCCATCGTGGTTCCTCAGCAGAGCGCTTTCATCGTGGAGCGGCTGGGCCGCTACAGCAAGACGCTGGACGCCGGCTTCCACATCCTGATGCCCTTTGTGGAATCCATCCGCTACCGGCACACGCTCAAGGAGCAGGCGATCGACATCCCTGAGCAGGAATGCATCACGCGCGACAACGTCATGGTCGGGGTGGACGGCATCCTCTACATGAAGGTCATGGATCCCGAGCGCGCCTCCTACGGAATCTCGAACTATCTCTTCGCGATCTCTCAACTCGCCCAGACCACACTGCGCAGCGAGATGGGACAGATCGAACTTGATCGCACCTTCGAAGCGAGAGGCCACATCAACCAGCAGGTGGTCCAGGAAGTAGACAAGGCGTCCGAAGCCTGGGGGGTGAAGGTCCTGCGCTACGAGATCAAGAACATCAAGCCGCCGACTGACATCATCGCGGCTATGGAAAAGCAGATGCGCGCCGAGCGTGAAAAGCGCTCGGTCATCCTGACGTCAGAGGGCGAGCGCGACGCCGCGGTCAACTCGGCCGAAGGACAGAAGCAGCAGGTCATCAAGTCGTCCGAAGCCAGCCGTCAGCGCCAGATGAACGAAGCCGAAGGACAGGCGTCCGCCATCCGCGCGGTCGCGACCGCCCAGGCAGAAGCCATCCTGGCCGTTGCGAACGCGGTCAAGCAGCCCGGCGGCTACGAGGCGATTCAGTTGCGTCTGGCCGAGCAGTACATCACGCAGTTCGGAAACATCGCGAAGGCGTCGACGACGCTCGTGGTTCCCACCAACATCGGCGACGTTGCCGGAACCCTCGCAACGGCCATGGCTGCGGTGAAGAAGGTCCAGTAACGGCGGGGCGGATCCGCAAAAAGGCAAGGCCCGCAACCGGCGGCGGTGTGATCCGAATCACGCCGCGGTGCGTCGCCAGAGGCTACCGGAACTCCCCTATGGTACGTTGAGTCTTTCCAGGCTACAGACGTAGGCTTCTCGAACGCCAGCGGCTCCTCAAAAAGGGCCCCCGCTCGAAAATCGAGCCGCAACCTTCGCATTTCCGCCTCATCAGAGCTTCTTATTCCAAAACCGACTATGTCCTCCAAACCTTCGCGACGCAGATCGGTCGCCCCCCGCACCCAGCTTCGCTACTGGCTGGCGCTGGCGGTGTCCCTGGCCCCAATCCTCTTCCACAAGGTCGGGGTCGTTTACGCGGCGACGACACTGAGCGTCACGTCGATCACGTGGGACACCATCGGACTCGACAGCAACCTCGTCACCGTCGGTCCAAACACCTTCCCGGTCGGCGCACGTGTGTGCAACACGGGCTTGGCCGTCGCGAACAACGTGGTCGCGACGTTCGTCTGGGATTCGACCAACGCCTACATCAATCTCCGAGCCGGATCCGCGACGACGCTCTCGGTTCCAACACTCTCGGTCGGCGGCGCCGGCGCCTGCACAGACTTTTATTTCGAAGTGGAGGTCACGCGGACGAGTGCGGCCTACGACACGACCCGCAAATACCACATCGCGATCACCGCGGACGCGGGGGCCACGACCGGCAGCACGCCCATACCCCGCGAGCTGTACGTCGAGCATCTCATTTCGCAGAGTCGCAACTCGATCAATGATGTGAAAGTCGGCCCGGTCGGAGGGCCCCTGACCTCGGTGGCCGCGGGTGGCACCATGACTCTCCTGGTTGGCAACACGTACAACATCGAACTCGATGCCTCGACCGCCACCCAGGGCTACGAGCAACTCGAGAGCTTCCTTAATTTCTCGAACACGATTTTTCAGATTCAGAGCGTCAGTTCGACCTACAGCGCGAATTCGGCAG
>JBDSLN010000001.1:0-8748 GCA_039916365.1 Vicinamibacteria bacterium | reverse complement strand
GAGGCTCGGGAGTGACGTCGATGATCGCGTTCTTCGCGGCGCCCGCGGGCGCCGAGGCCGGCTGGCCGGCGGGAGGCTTCGGCGCGGAACCGAACAACAACGTGAAGGCGCCGATGAGGAAGGCGATGTCATCAAGCCAGCCGATGACCGGAGCGACGTCTGGAATCAGATCCACCGGCATCAACAGATAAAAGATGGCTCCCACGACCAGGAATTTCGGCAGTTTCGAGACGCGCGGATTGCGCATCAGGGCGATGACCATCTTGAGTCGCGACAACATCTGGCCTGAGTTTCGGACTACAAATGCGGAGTGGGCGTTGGCGCGGGCACGGGCGCGCGGATGGGCTCCGGCCGCAGGATGGATGGAGGTGTTGGCAGCGCCACGGGACCGAAGGGCGACACCGGGCCCGTGGAAGCGGGTGGAACCTCGAAGAGCAGCGGCGACGTCTCGGAACCGACGGAGAACGATTTCATGTCTTTCTCCGAATACTCGGGCTTGAACACGATCCGCGGCGAGATGGTCATAATGATATCCGTCTCAAGAGCATCCTTCTGATTGCGACCGAAGAGCCGGCCGAGCAGAGGCACGTTATTGAGGCCCGGCACGCTGGAGAGCGAGCTGCGTTCACGGTCGGTGATCAGGCCAGCCAGAATGTTGGTCTCGCCGTCGCGCAGACGCAGGACGGAATTCACCGTGCGATTGCTGAACGTCGGAAGATCGTTGTAACCGGGCGCGCCGACCGACGAGATCTCCAGCTTCAGCTGCAGACTGATGTCGCCATCCTGATGGACGCGCGGGGTGATGTCGATGTTGACGCCGACGTTCTTGTACTCGAAGGACGTAATCGGCTGCTGGGCCACGCCCCCGGTGGCGATCGCGGCGAACGTGGTCACGGGGACGGGAACCTGATCGCCGAAGCGGGCGCTCGCCGTTTGTCCCTCCGTCACGCGCAGCTGTGGATTGGCGAGCAACCGTGAGGAGCTGTCGGTCCGGAGCAGGCGGTAGATCACGCCAGGCAGGCCGGACACGATGATGTTGCTCTTCTTGTAAGGCTGGCTGCCCTCGAGCTTCACGATACGGGAGAGATCCGGAAACACGCCACCCGCGACGCCGGAGGTGATGGTGGACGACAAGCCAGTTCCGTTGATCGAGTTGATCTCGATGCCGTAGTCCAGAAGCTTCTGTCGATTGACCTCCAGTATCTCCACTTCCACCACGACTTCCCCACGACGCTTATCGAGGGCTTCGATGATGCGCTCGGCGGCGGCGACCTTCTCTGGTGTGTCGTTGATGGTCAGCGCGTTTCCGCTGGACAACGGCGCCACACGGCGCGCGCCCAGGGAGATCCGAAGCACGTCCACCACTTCCTTGAGATCGGCGGTGGAGAGATAGAACGTCTTGACGATCTGGTCTTCATAGTCCCGACGCTTGTTGGGCGTGTCGGGAATGACCTGCACCAGCTTCGGGCCGATCACGCGGACGAAGGTCTTGCTTGCCATCGAGATCGCCTTGAGCGCCTGTTCGAACGGCGCATCCTTCAGTTCAAGGGAGACGGGCGACGCGGGCGGGGTTGACTCAAACACGAAGTTGACGCCCACCACGAGACCGAGCGTCTTGTAGGCCTCCTTCACGTCGGCGCCTTCAAACTTGAAACTCATCGGTGTGTCGAGGGCGGGTTCGATCTCAAGACCAGGCAGGCTGCGTTCACGGGCGGATTCCTTGATCTGAGCGACCGTCTTCGGCATCAGTCCGGCGGCGCGGTTCTTCTGAACCGCCGCCATTTCATCGACGAGTCCCGGTTGTGACCCGTCAAGATCGAGGGCGAGCTGATACTCGTCGAGCGCGTCTTTGAACAGTCCTCGCGCGGCAAGACGGCGGCCCTGCGTGACATGAGCTTCAGAGGAGCGGCGGCGAGCACGCTCGAGGGCGAGGCTTGCGTCGAGCGAACCGGGCTTCTCCTTGAGCGCCTTGGAGTATTCGAGAGTGGCGCGGTCCCAGTCGCCCAGCCGCTCAGCCTTCTCACCCGCGCGAAGGGAAGCAGACGTCGCGCAGCCCATAGTGCACAGAAGGGCGGCGAGCGGGGCGAGGGTGGTGCGTCTCATCATGAAATCACCTCAACGCCCTTGGGAACGTCGAATCGAAATTCCGAGTCCTTTAGACCCACGTTCTCCTTGAAAGCGCTGAAAACCATCCGGCTGCTTGACCCTTCGGCGTTCTGAATCTCCAGGGCGAGAAGCTTGAGACTTGCGTCGAGCACGATGGCAATGCTTTTGACGTTCGCGTCCTTCTCTCCGTTCTTGGGGGACAGGAGAAACTTACGGCCCAGCGGGTCGGTTTCCTCACCGGTGCAGTCGAAATGCTCCAGGAGATGACCCTCGGCGAGGATCCGGGCGGTGGCGCGCGTGTCGCCCTTCTGGTTCTGAATCATGACCTGCTTGTCGCGCGGAACATAGAAGTAGTAGCTGTCCCCGTCCGCCACAAAGAGCTTCTTTTCGGGCTTCTCGTATTCGAAGAGCATGCGCGACGGCCGCTTCACCTTAACCGTGCCGGTCTCCACGAGGGCCCGGCCAAGCGCGCCCGAGCGGTACGTCTGGGTGAACGTCCCGCTGAAGTCTCGAACCGTGCGATTGCGGGCATCAAAAGCTGTGAGGGTGGCCTGCGCGTCGAGCGCTCCGGCCACGGATTTCGCGGCCGGTGCTTGTGCGCCACCCGCAAGGAACGTGGCCAGCATGAGGGCTAGGATCACGCGAGGATGATAGACGGTAGGACCTTAGAACGTCAGATCGAAGGACCTACGGACCACGACGATGTTGTGGAAGCCGTAGGGGCCGTCACCGGTGATCGCGATCTTGTCGCGGAAGGTCCAGCGGTGGCTCTCGAAATAGATTGACCAATTCCGGCCGAGCGACAGTCCCGCGCCGAAGTCCTTCACGTAACCGAAGGGACGCGCTGACCATGTGTATTCGATCTGGGGAATGGTGCGGCCCATGACGACTTCCGGCTTCACAAGCAGGAAGATTTCCCGGATCGCTCCGCTGCCGAATCTGCGGCGCAGGAAGATCTGGCCCCGGACCGCGTAGCGTGCGAAGTTGTCGCCGAAACCGTTCGTCTCGGGCCGATCCGGGCGCCGGAGATTCAGGTCCATCTCGTTGTGCGGCGTCATCAGACCAGCTTCCGAATAGCCGCGCAGGAAAAAGGCGCTACGCCGGGGTTCCTCCGCAGAGGCGCCAACGGAAATCACACACACGAGTGTGACGAAAACGATCCGAAGAAGCATGAAGATCCTTTCGAGAAGGACCCATTATGCGGGCAGGACGAAAGCCTCCGCGGTCAACCCACGCTATGGGCCATGGTTTGCCTTACTTGCGCCCGCCGCCTCCGCCACCAGCCTTCGCTGCTGCTGCGGCAGCCTTTGCGGCCGCTTCTTTCTCCGCCGGGCTCATGTCGCACGAGATGCACTTGTGATTGTTCCTGGCACCCATGCCCTCAAGAAGAGCGATGGTCGCGGGGAACGGCTCGATGCGGGAGACGGGGGCATTCGCCATGTCGGCGGTGGTGCGGCCCTCGCGGCTGACCGCCATCACGTTCGCGCCATGAGCGACCAAGTACTTGATCATCTCGTTGTCGCCACGGGCCGCCGCGTGGTGGAGCGCCGTGTTGCCTTCGTGATCGTTTGCGTTCACGTCGGCGTGGAGATCCTCGATCAGATACTTCACCGCGGCGAGCATCCCGGTCGGGGCAAAGCGATGCGAGTTGGCCGCGAAACCTTCGCCGTATCCGACGCCGGCCGCCGCCTGAAGGGGCGTAATGGCGGGGCCGCCCGTGGCCACCGGGGGCAGGCCGGACACATCCTTGACTTCGCGCTGCGCGTCGCCCGTGCGGGGACGGCCAGCGATCTTCATCGTGCGGATGGTCGGATCTGCGCCGCGCGCCACCAGGAGCTTCATCGCGTCGATGTCAGACGCGTAGGCCGCACGCCAGAAAGCGGTCGCACCCGTTTCGTCCACACCGGACAAGTCGAAGTTGTAGCCCTGATACCAGACCTTCTTCTTGACCCGCGTATCGACCTTGGCACCCTTGTCGATGAGCGCCTTCATGAATTCGAGATAGGAGGTCTGCTGCTGCATGTACGCGCGGGGCTGGGGATAACCCGCCTTGGGAGCCCACTGCACGTTCACCGCGGCGTAGAGAGGAGCGACACCGTTCTCGCTCGCAAGATTGGGATCGGCGCCGTGCTCGAGCAGGTACATGCCGAGGTCGAAACGGCCGTTGACCGTGGCCATCAAAAGTGCGCTGGTCTTATCGCCACCACTGATCTGATTCACATCGGCGCCGGCTTCAATCAGCGTCTTCACCACGTCAACCTGGCCCTGACGAATGGAAAGGAGCAGTGGCGTCATGCCGCCCGTGTAGGCGACCATCTCGTTGTAAAGGAAGGGACGATCAACGCCGCCCACCAGCGGCTTCTTAGGAGCGGCGGGAGTGGCGGCGGCTGTCTTGGTCGCATCCGTGGGAGGCTTGACGTCGGGCGGGGCGGGCTTAGCCTCGGGCGACTCGGGCCCGGCGATTGGATCCGCAGGGGTCTTCGAGTCGCCGAGCGGCTTCGCCGGAGAGGGAGAGCTCAACGCGACCTTCGGCGGACCGTCCTTTATGGCGGGCTGAGCCTTCGCCATCTTGGCTTCCTTCTCAGACTTTTCCCTAGCAATCTTCTCGGCGGCCTTGGCAGTCTTCTCGTCCTGCTCAGGCTTGGCTTTCGCCGCCTCGTTTGCGGCCTTTGCGACGTTCTTATCGGCAGGCATGGTTGCCTCAGTCGCGTCCGGCTTCGACGGCACCGTCGAACTCATGGTCGTCGCGCCACCGAGTCCGGCAGCCTTGGCTGCTTCCGTGGCGGCGTCCGGCTTGGCGGCCGCGGCAGCGACTCCAGCGGCAGGTGCGGCAGAATCACCGTCTTCGGCCTTCTTCAGAGGAGGAATGGCCACACCTGCCGCGGCGGCAAAGGCTTCTTCCGCTTCCTTGGTGAAGGCCCAGAGATCGACCACTTTGGTGGTGGCTTTCACGTCAGCGCCGCGGGAAAGCAGAAGCTTGACCGCGTCGGTGCGACCATTCGCGGCCGCGAACATCAGCGCGGTCTGGTTCATCGCCTTCTCCTTGGCTCCGACGTCCGCGCCCTTTTCCAGCAGCAGACGAACCGCCACGACATTGCCGGAGGCGGATGCGAACATCAACGGTGACGTGCCGTTGGTGGTGGCCGTATTCGGATCAGCTCCGCCCTTGAGCAACGTCTCCACCATGGCCGCATCGCCGTTCTTCGCGGCGATGAGTAGAGGCGTGTATCCGCCGAGCCGTGTCGTCGCCTTGAGATTCGCGCCGGCGTAGATCAGGAGCTGCGCGCTTTCGGTATCGCCATCGATCGCGACCTGGTGAATCGCAGTCAGGCCATCACCCATCGCTTCGTTGACATCGGCGCCGCTCTTCAACAGCGAGCGCAGGGCCACCCGATCCTTGAGCGACACGGCGGCCAAAACTGTCGTGGGTGTGGATCCGGAAATGCCGGCCGCGAATCCCTGAGGGGCGACGGCGAGGGCCAGAACCAGGCCCCAAGCCAACGATTTGCTATGCAGATGGAGAGGTTTCATGGCGTCAGGCCTTGGTGGAAAGGGCGTTGAGATCGAAGGTGCCCGTGCTGTCGCCGAATTTGCCCATGTCGTCGAGACCCAGACCGTGAAGCATGCTCAACATCGCGTTCGCCATGGGAGTTTCGTCAGACGCCTTCACATGAAGGCCGCCCTTGAGCGCACCACCCGCGTGACCCAGAAGAACCAGCGGGCAACGGCGGTGGTTGTGCAGGTTCGAGTTCCCCATGGGAGATCCGTACAGGATCATGGTGTTGTCGAGCAGCGTGCCTTCGCCGTCGGGCGTGGCCTTCAGTTTGTCGAGGAAGTACGGAAGCATGCTGACGTGGTACTTGTTGAATTTCGCGAACTCGCGGATCTTCTCTTCCTTGTCCTGGTGATGGGACGAGGGATGGAAGGGACCGCCGCTGCCGCTCTCCGGATAGCTGCGCGAGGAACCATCGCGCGCCAGCTTGAAGGAGAAGACGCGGGTCACGTCGGCGGCGAAAGCGACCGCCTGAAGATCGAACATCAGACGCACGTGCTCCTTGAACGAGTCGGGCACACCGATGGGCGCTTCGGGCATCTCGCGGATCTCACCGCTGGTATTGAACGCTTCCACCTTCTGGATGCGGCGTTCGATCTCGCGGATGTTGTCGAGATAGTCGGAGAGACGGGCGCGATCGGTGGCGCCAAGACGAGTCTTGAGACGCGCGGTTTCACCGGTGATCCAATCGAGGATGCTCTTGTCGGCGCTGCGCTGAGCCGCGCGCTCGGCTGCGGTGGCGCCCACACCGAAGAGCTGGTCGAAAGCAGCGCGAGGATCGCGGATCATCGGAAGCGGCTTGTCGGGTGCGGCCCAGCTGATGGTGTCGGTGTAGACGCAGGCGTAACCGTAGGCGCAGCCGCCGGCTTGGTCGACGTTCTCGATGGAGAGCTGCATCGACGGAATCGGGGTGTCGCCGCCCACGCGCTGCGCGTAGAGCTGGTCAAGAGACGTACCCGCGAAGATGTCGGAGCCCTGCGTCTGCTTAACGTGAGCCTGGGTCAGAAAAGTGGCGCTCGAACGGAAGTGGTCGCCACCGATCTCGGGCGGGTTGAAAGCTTCCGCCATGCGCACGTCGGTGTTGCTGGCGATGGTCAGGTAGTCGCGATAGGGCTCGAGCGGCAGAAGCGAAGACGGAGTCAGGTCAAAGTCACGACCCACTTTCGCGGGCGCCCAGAGGTTCTTCTCGATCCCGATCGCGGTGCTGCCGGCCGAGCCGTGAACGATCTCGATCGCCGAGAACCGGACCTTGCCAAGGCCGGTCTTCGCGAAAGCGGTTCGCGCAGGGACCATGGCGTCAAGGAAGGGCAGGGCCACGGTGGCGCCGAGTCCGCGAAGGGCGGTGCGGCGAGAGATGTGGGTTTTCGTGATGAACATGAACGGTTTCTCCTTGGAGAACGTCTTGCGGCGTGACGGCGGTACTGGGGGTTGGAACTCTAGCGAGCAGAGGGCGATTCGGAAACTGACTTCGCGGCGACGGGCGGCTTGGAGGCAGGGGACACGGTGGTGGCCACAACGTCGGCCTGACGCTGGGTGGGAGCCGCCTGCGCTCGGCCCCTGGTGAACGCGGCGCTCTTCGCGACGCCGAGCGCGAACGATGAGAACTGGTAGCCGTTCTTGGAAGCCTCACGGACGACGGCGCGGATGGCCGGACCATCGCTCGGCTCGATGCGACGGCCAAGCGCGTAGGTCATCAGATATTCGGTGAAGCTGCGGAGGATCGCTTCGGAGTGATTGACCATCGCCTTGCGAAGATCGTCGGGTCCTTCAAGGGTGGTGCCGTCATACAACGTGCCCTTCGCGTCGACCGGGCTGCCGTTGTCCTTGATTCTCCAGCGGCCATCGACGTCGTAGTTCTCGAGAGCCAGGCCGAGGGGATCGATCACGCGATGGCAGGATCGGCACTCCGGGTTACGACGGTGCTCTTCCATGCGCTGGCGCACCGTCAACGCGACGCCGCCGTTGGACACCTTGGTGTCTTCAAGAGTGCCTGCGTTGGGAGGCGGTGGCGGAGGGGAGGAGTTCAGCAACACTTCAAGGATCCATTTGCCACGCTGCACCGGCGACGTACGGTCAGCCACGGAAGTCAGCGCCAGAATGCTGCCCTGTCCGAACAATCCCCGGCGCGGCGTGCCCCTGAGATCAACGCGGCGGAAGGCTGTGCCGGAGACATTCGGGATCCCATAGTGACGGGCGACTCGCTCATTGACGAAGGTGTAGTCGGCATTCAGAAGATC
Source organism: Vicinamibacteria bacterium (assembly GCA_039916365.1). Lineage (GTDB taxonomy): Bacteria > Acidobacteriota > Vicinamibacteria > Fen-336 > JAGNNV01 > JAGNNV01. Next base: position 852 of record JBDSLN010000001.1, on the reverse strand, counting down.
CAGCACGCTTCGGTCTTCGGTCACGATGCTGTTGAAGAGAAGCTGGGTCTCGCGACGCAGACCGTCAGCGAGAGTCGCGTCGTACATCGGATACAGCAGTGCGTCGGGATGGATTTTGTCGAGGTCCTGGAGACGCAGCCACTGCGAGGCGAAGCGGGTCGCGAGTGCTTCGGAGCGCGGATCCTTGAGCATCCGCTTGACCTGACGGTCGAGGCCGAGCGGGGTCGAAAGCGCCTGAGCCTTGGCCGCCTTCAGCAGTTCGACGTCGGGACCACTGCCCCACAGGAAGAAGGAGAGGCGCGTCGCGAGTTCAAGATCGGTGATGCGGTAGACGTCGCCCGCCTTGACGATGGTCGGGGTGTCTTCCATGCGGAAGAGGAACTTCGGACTCGCGAGAATCGCCTGAAGAGACATCTTCACGCCCGCTTCGAAGTCGGCGTTGTCACGACCTTTCTCGTACAGGCCCATGAGGCTGTTCACGTCCAGTGTGTTCACGTTGCCGCGATAAGCGATATTCGCCAGGTTCTGGACGATCTCCCGAGCGCAGGCGGTCTCTTCCGTAGGAAGGGTCGGACGGCAGGAGAAGACGCGACGGCGGCTCGGCGTATCGGAGATGCCAGTGACCTTGAGCGGGCCGGTGATCGCGAAGTCGCGCAGGTGAGGAAGGGCGGTGATGCCGTAACCGCTGCCGATCTGGGTATCGGCGAGAGTGTGATCAATGGGAACCAACAGGTCATCAACCGGCGCCTCGAATTTCTGCAGGAAGGCGGCCGACACGCGGTGCGGCCCCGCGGTCACGTAAACACGAAGCGACTGGAGGTTCATACCGTTTGGATCGGCTTCGCTCATGCG